>JANJTH010000152.1 GCA_024711205.1 Planctomycetota bacterium
CTTCGAGCTGGCGGCCGCCGGCAAGTGACCCCGCGCGGGGGGGGGGGGGGGGGCGGGGCCCCGCCGCCCCCCCCCCCCCCCGCGGCCCCCCCCCCCCCCCCCCCCCGCGACCGACCCGGACCCACCCCCGCCCCCCGACGGAGACCCAGGCCCCCATGATCGACATGACGAGCTGGAAGCAGGCGACCGACACGTTCACGAAGGAGTGGGAGCGCCAGGCGGCCCGCTGGTGGGACGAGACGCTCCGCAAGCCGGAGACGCTCCAGGGCATGGGGCAGATGCTCGACGCCCTGTGCGCCGCGAAGGAGAAGAGCGACGAGGCCGCCGAGCAGGCCCTCGCCGCGCTCCGCCTCCCGAGCATCACCGACGTGCTCCGCCTGCAGGAGCGCGTCCTCGACCTCGACGCCCGCATGGCCCGGATCGAGGGGCTGCTCGAGCGCCTGGCCGCCCAGGCCCCGGCCGCCCAGGCCCCGGCCGCCCCCGCGCCCGCGCAGGCCGAGGACGGCGCCCGTGGCTAGCGCGACCGCGTCCAGGCCGGCCCAGCCCTCGCCCGCGGCCTCGCCCTGGGCCGACCTCCAGCGCGCGGCCACGCTCGGCCAGGCCGTCGGGCGCGCCGTGACGCTCCTCGACGGGGCGACGCCCCACACGGTCGCCTGGCGCCGCGGGCCCGTCGCGCTCCGCGTGTACGCCCCGGCGCAGCCCCCGGCGCAGGCCCCGGCCGCGCCCGTCGTGTTCGTGACCCCGATCATCAACCGGTTCCGCCTCGTCGACCTCGAGCCCGAGACCTCGCTCGTGGGCCGGCTCGTCGCGCGCGGCCACACGGTGTGGCTGCTCGACTGGGGCACGCCCGCGCAGACGGACCAGGGGCTCGACTGGGAGGACCTCGTGCTCGACTTCGTCGAGCGCGCGGTCGCGAGCGCGGCCGAGGCCCACGGCGTCGAGCGGGTCGACCTCGTCGGCCTGTGCCTCGGCGGGACGATCGCGACCGTCTACGCGGCCGTCCGCCCGGCGCGCGTGCGCCGCCTCGCGACGCTCGTCACGCCGATCGACTTCGCCGACATGGACGTGCTCGGCCTGTGGACCGACGCGCGCTGGTTCCCGGTCGAGCGCCTCACGGCCGCCTTCGGGAACATGCCAGGGCAGCTCGTGAACCAGGGCTTCTGGTGGCAGCGCCCGCTCGTCAACGCGCTCAAGCTGCGGAACGCCTGGCCGCGGCTCGACGACCCCGCGTTCGCCGGGTTCTTCACGGTCCTCGAGAGCTGGACCCAGGACCCGGCCGACGTGTTCGGGGCCGCCTACCGGCGCCTGATCCGCGAGCTCTACCGCGAGAACCGCCTCGTCGCGGGCCGGTTCACGCTCGCCCCGCGCGGGCGCGCGCCGCTCCCGGTCGACCTCGGCCAGATCCGCTGCCCGCTCTTCGTCGCCGCCGCGCAGGACGACCTGATCTGCCCGCCCGCGGCCGCCTGGGCGCTCCTCGAGCGCGCCGGCACGCCCGCGGCCGACCAGACGCGGGTCTCCATGCGGGGCGGGCACGTCACGCCGATCGTCGGCCCCCGCGCTCGCGGGCAGCTCCAGGACCCCCTCGCCTCCTGGCTCCTGGGCGAGTAAACGCGGCGAGGGTTCCAGGCGCTCTTCCCGTTCCCGTTCCCGTTCCCGCCGCTCGCGCAACGCCCTTCCTTCTTCCCTTGCCCTTGCCCTTGCCCTCCCTCTTCTCTTCCCTTCCTCCCTCTTCTCTTCCCTCCCTCTTCTCTTCCTCCCCGCCCCGCCCGAGGCCCCCGCCGTGCTCGCGACCCTCCCCTTCCCCTTCCCGCTCCCTGGCGCCGCTCCGGCCCCCGGTCCGGGCGCGGGCGCCCTCCCCGACGGCCTCGCGCCGACGCCGCGCGACGCCATGTGGTCGCGCGGCCCGGTCACGCTGTTCCGGTACCGCGCCCCCGCCGCGCCCCCGGCTCCGGCCCCCTCGCCCGCCGGCGCCGAGCCGGTCCTGCTCGTGCCGTCGATCATCAACCGGAGCTACGTGTTCGACCTCCGGCGCGGGCAGAGCGTGGTCGCGGCGCTCCTCGCGGCCGGCCTCGACGTGTGGCTCGTCGACTGGGGGACGCCGGCGCAGGCCGACGCGCACCTGGGGCTCGACGACTACGCGCTCCGCCTGCTCGACGGCTGCGCGGCGGCGATCCGCGCCGCGACCGGGGCCGCGCGGGTCCACCTGTTCGGCTACTGCCTGGGCGGGACGTTCGCCCTGATCCACGCGGCGCGCCGGCCCGAGGCGGTCCGCTCGGTCGTCGCGCTCACGACGCCCGTCGACCTCTCGGAGCCCGGCGCCATGGGGCCGCTGACCGACGCGCGCCTCGTCGACCTCGAGCGGATCGCGCGCGCCTTCCCGGTCGTCCCCGGGCCGGCGCTGTGGGCGACCTTCCAGGCGCTCGACCCGGTCGGCGGCGCGGCGAAGCTGCGCGCGCTCGCGCAGGCCGGGCTCCCCGAGCCCGGGCAGGCGGAGGCCGACCCCGCGACGCGCGAGCGCGCCGCGCGCCTCCGCGCGCAGGAGGCCTGGCTCGCCGACCCGGTGCCCATGACGGCCCGCGCGCTCCGCGCGGTCGTGGGCGACCTCTACCGCGACAACGCGCTCGCGCGCGGTCGCCTCGCCCTCGACGGCGCGCCGGTCGACCTCGCGGCCGGCCGCTGCCCCGTGCTCGTGGCCCAGGCGCAGGGCGACACGATCGTCCCGCTCGCCGCGAGCGCGGCGCTCGCCGGCCTGTGGGGCGGCGCGGTCGAGGCCCACGTGCTCCCCGGCGGCCACGTCGGCGTGACCGTCGGCTCGCGCGCCCCGCGGGGCCTGTGGGCGCTCGCGACCCGCTGGCTCGCCCGACCGCCGGCCGCCTTCGAGCCTGGCGCCTTCGCGCCGGCCGCCACCCTTCACCAGTCCCCCGCCCCCGCCCAGGAGGTGCCCCGTGCCTGACTCGTGGACCGCCCCGCTCGCCCTCGGCTGGGGGCTGTTCGGGCTCTACCTCGCGCTGACCTACTGGCTGGCCTGGCTCGGCCACAAGCGCACCGACTCGTTCGCGAGCTTCGCGATCGGCAAGGGCGACATGGGCGCCGGGGTGGCCGGGCTCACGCTCGGGGCCTGCCTCGCCTCGACCGCGACCTTCGTGATCAACCCCGGCTTCGTTTACCGGTGGGGCCTGCCCGCGCTGCTCGCGCTCACGGTCCCCTTCGTGCTCGGGATCTTCGCCGGGCTCGCCGTGCTCGGGCCCGGCTTCCGCCGCCACGGGGCGCGCGCGACGACGCTCCCGATCTGGCTCGGCGACCGCTACGGGAGCGGCGGGCTGCGCCTGTGGTTCGCGCTGCTCTCCGTGCTCCACGTGTTCTACGTCGTCCTGATCGTGGTCGGCGCCGCCTACGTCATGAAGGCCACGCTCGGGCTCGACTACGCCTGGTCGGTGACGGTCGTCGTGGGCGTCGTGTTCAGCTACGTGTTCCTGGGCGGGACCTACGCCCACGCGTTCACGAACACGGCCCAGGGCGCGCTCATGCTCGTGGTCGCGGTCGCGATCTTCGTGCAGGCGCTCCGCGCGCTCGGCGGCCCGGACGCGGCCCTCGACGCCCTCGCCGCGCAGGACCCGCGCCTCGTCGCCGCGGTCGACCCGACGAGCCCCTACTACGCGACCTGGTTCGAGGTGCTCGTCTGCCCGTTCGTGATCGGGTTCGCACTCGTGAGCCAGCCGCACCTGCTCGTCAAGTCGCTCTACGTGCGGACGAGCAAGGACGTGGTCACGCTCTCGCTCGTGGGCGGCGCCTGCTTCGTCGTGTTCTCGCTCGTGCTCGTGGCGGGCCTCGCGGCCCGGCTCCAGCTCGGGGACGGCCAGAACCTGAACGCCGTGACGTCGGTCTGGCTCGCGCAGGCCTTCCCGCCGATGGTCGGCGCGGTCGTGGGCGTCACGATCCTCGCCGCGGCGATGAGCACGCTCGACGGCCTCCTCGTCGCGGTCTCGTGCATCGTCGGCGGCGACCTCGCGACGCACCCGGTCGTCGCGCGCCGGCTCCGGCTCGAGACGCCCGAGGCCGTGAGCCGGGCCGCGCTGCGCGCGGGGCGCTGGACGCTGATCGCGCTCGGGCTCGTCGCCTGGCTGCTCTCGGGCGGGCTCGCCGTGCTCGCGCCCGCCCTGGCGCGCCTCGGCCTGACGCTCCCCGCCTGGACGCTCTCGCCGCCCGCGCTCGTCGGGATCTTCGGGACGGTCGGCGCCTACGGGCTCGTGATCGCGGCGCTCCCCGCGATCCTCTACGGCCTGCGCGCCCGGCCCCCGGCCGCCTGGACCGTCGGGGTCGCCTCGGTCGTGGCGCTCGGCCTGCACCTCGGGCTCTACGCGCTCTCGCAGGCGCTCGGCGCCGGCCTCGCCGACCGCCTCGTCGCCGCCGGCTGGGACGCCGCGACCCTGGCCTCGCTCGCCCGCGTCGGCGGCAACACCGGCCTCACGGCGACGCTCGGGCTCCTGCTCGCGCTCCCCCTCCCCGCCGCGCTCGAGGCCCTCGCCCGCCGGGCCGCCCCCGCGCCCTCGGCGCTCCCCCCGGCCGAGGCGCCCGCGCCGTCCGCCTCCCAGCGCCTCGCCCTCGCGCTCTGAGCCCACAGGGCGGCCGCGGTCCCAGGTCACTCCGCCCTTGCCCTTGCCCTTGCCCTTCCCTTGCCCTCCCTCTTCTCTCCCCTCCTCCCTCTTCTCTCTTTCCGCTTCTCCCTCCGATCCAAGGCGCGGTGCTCCGACGCGGCCGGAGACCCAGGTGCTCGCACGACCGCGGGAACGGGAACGGGAACGGGAACGGGAACGGGAAGAGGGGCAATCGCTCGCGAAGTCTCCTTCCCATGCCCGGAGGCCCGCCCATGCCCGCTACCCTGCTCGCCCCCGCCCAGATCCCCGCCCCCCGCCGCCTCGAGCGAGGTGCCTCCATGTCCGGCATGACGTCGATCGGCCTGTGGCTCGAGAAGCACGACCGCTTCCACCCGACCCGCGTCGCGCTCACCGACGGGCAGTCGGCCGACGGCGCCCGCTGGACCTACCGCGACCTGTTCCGGCGCAGCCAGCGCCGCGCCGCCTGGCTGCGGGACGTCCACGGCGTGCGCCCGGGCGACCGGATCGCCTGGACCGAGGGGAACCGGCTCGAGTACTTCGAGACCCTGTTCGCGTGCGCGCGGCTCGGCGCGATCCTCGTGCCGGTGAACTGGCGGCTCGCGCAGCCCGAGATCGACTGGATCCTCGGCCACTGCCAGCCGCGCGTCGTCCTCGACGCGGCGACGCTGGCGCCGCTCGCGGACGACCCCGCGGCCCCGGCCCCCGCGGTCCCCTGCGCGGAGGCGGACGACCGGACCCCGCTCATGATCCTCTACACGAGCGGGACGACGGGCCGGCCCAAGGGCGCCGTGCTCACGCACGGCTCGATCACGGCGAACAGCCTGAACACGCAGCTCGCCTGCGACCTGCGCGCCGACGACTCGACCGTGACCTTCACGCCGCTGTTCCACACGGGCGCCGTGAACGTGCTGTCCATGCCGCTCCTGCACCGGGGCGGGAAGGTCGTGCTCCTGCAGCGCTTCGACGCGCGGGAGATCCTGGCCGCCGTCGAGCGCGAGCGCGTGTCGATCCTGTTCGGGGTGCCGACGACGTTCGAGATGCTCCGCGACGCGCCGGCGTTCGCGAAGGCCGACCTGTCGAGCGTCCGGTTCGCGCTGTGCGGCGGGGCGCCGTGCCCGCTCGGGCTGATCGAGGACTACGCGCGCCGCGGCGTCGTGTTCCGGCAGGGCTTCGGGCTGACCGAGGTCGGGCCGAACTGCTTCTCGCTCCCGCCCGAGGACGCCGTCCGCAAGGCCGGGACCGTCGGCTTCCCGGTCATGCACTGCGAGGCGCGCGTCGTCGACGCGGACGGCCGCGAGGTCCCGCAGGGCGAGGTCGGCGAGCTGTGGCTGCGCGGCCCCCACGTGTGCGGCGGCTACTGGAACGACCCCCAGGCCACGGCGGCCGCGCTCCGCGACGGCTGGTGGGCCACGGGCGACCTGTTCACGGTCGACCCGGACGGCTACTTCCGCGTCGTCGGCCGCAAGAAGGACATGTTCATCTCGGGCGGCGAGAACGTGTATCCGGCCGAGGTCGAGGCCGCGATCCTCGCCTTCCCCGGGGTCCGCGAGTGCGCCGTCGTCGGCGTCCCCGACTCGAAGTGGGGCGAGGTGGGGCGCGCCTACGTCGGCCCGGCCGACGTGGACCCCGACGCCCTGCTCGCCTTCCTGCGCACGCGGATCGGCAAGTTCAAGGTGCCCAAGTCGGTCGTCGCGCTCGACGCGCTCCCGCGCAACGCCCTGGGCAAGGTCCTCAAGCACCAGCTCCCCTGAGCGACGCGGGAGGGCCGTGCCGGGCCGACCGACCGAAGGGAGGTCGACCTGGCGCGGCCCGAGCGCGGAGCGGACGTCAGGCGAGCGCCCTCGAAGAACGCGCCCGCTCGGCCGCGCTCGCCCGGGGGCTCCGGGCGGGGCGCTCGCCCCCGACGCCCCCTGGCGCGGAGCGCGACCCGGGCGGGTCGGGGGCGCCCGGGTCGACTCCCCTTCGTCGGTGGGCGGCCGTAGAATGCGCGCCAGGCTCTTCGGGGGGCGCGCGTGGCGGCAGGCGGCGGGGAACCAGCGAGCTCGAGCGATCCGTTCGCGGACCAGGACCCCGTCGACGCGGCCCTGGGCGGCCCCGCCTCCCCCGCCGGGCCCGCCTCCGACGGCCCCGACGACGACTTCGACGCCCTCGGCTTCGACACGTCGTTCGGGACCAACCCCGCCGGCGGCTTCGGGCTCTCGCCGGGCGGGATCGGCGACAGGGACCCGACGCCGCCCGACGGGATCTACGCGGGCGAGGCCGTCGCCGTCCTGAACGCGCACGCGGTCGGCAAGGCCCTGGCCGAGGCGAACGGCCAGACGGGCGACGACGACGCGCAGCCCGACCTCGAGGCCCTCCAGCAGGGGCTCGTCGGGGTCGACATCGGCGCGGCGACCGCCGTCGTGGCCCGGTTCGACGAGGACGGGCACCACGTGATCGTGCCCAACGCGGACGACGAGCTCCTGACGCCCGCGCAGGTCGTGTTCGAC
Source organism: Planctomycetota bacterium (assembly GCA_024711205.1). Lineage (GTDB taxonomy): Bacteria > Planctomycetota > J058 > J058 > J058 > JANJTH01. The sequence goes on from JANJTH010000152.1 coordinate 7,106, forward strand.
GAGGACGGCGAGAAGCTCGTCGGCCGCGAGGCGCGCATGACGGCGCCGTCGGCCCCGGGCCGCGCGATCATCGACCTCAAGGAGATGATCGCCGACCCGTTCTTCCGGCTCGGCGGCGGCGACGACGTGGACGCCCGGGCCGTGGTCGCGTTCCTCCTCGGTCGGCTCCTCGACGATGTGGCCGCGGACACGGGCACGCGCCCCACGCACGTCGCGCTCGCGGCCCCGGCGTGGTTCGCGGAGCCGCAGCGCGAGGTCCTCCGCGCGGCGGCGGAGCGGGCCGGGGTGACGCTCGTCGGGATCACCGACGAGTCGCTCGCGGCGGCCGTCCCCTACTCCCTGCGCCTGCCCGACCTGAACCCCCGCACGGCGCTCGTGTTCGACCTGGGCCACGCCGCGCTGGGCGTCGCGGTCGTGCGCTGCGCCGGCGGCGACATCCAGATCCTCGCCCAGGACGCCCGGCGCGACCTGGGCTCGAGCGCGTGGGACAGGCTGCTCGCCGAGGAGGCGTCGAGGAAGTTCAAGCAGGCCCACGGCTTCGACCCGGCGAAGGACGCGCCCTCGAAGCTCGACCTGCGGCTGCGAGCCGAGGACGCCAAGCGCGAGCTGTCGCGGCGGGCGCAGTGCGCGCTCGTCGTGTCGGGCGGGGGCAAGTCGCTCAAGGTCGGCTTCACCCGGACCGGCTTCGAGGAGGCCGCCAAGGGCCTCGTGCAGCGCTCGCTCGAGCTGGCGCGGGCCGTGCGCGACAAGGCGGGGCTGAAGGCCTGGCGCGAGGTCGACGCGCTGATCCTCACGGGCGGCGGCGCCCGGACCCCCCTCGTGCGGCGGGCCCTGACCGCGGAGGTCGGGCGCGAGCCCGAGAAGGGGATCAGCCACGAGGAGGGCGTCGCGATCGGGGCGCTCTACTGGGGGATCGGTGAGCGACACCGCACGGCCAAGCGGCCCCGCTGAGCCCGCCTCGCCGGCCCGCCGCAAGGGGGGCTGCTGCGGCAAGCTCGCCGGCGCGGGGCTGCTCCTGGCGCTGCTCGGCGGCGCCTACGTCGCCTCGGTCGCGGGCGGCGCGCGCTCGAAGGCGCCGCTCGACTTCGAGCCGTTCGCGCCGCGCCCGCTCGAGAAGGCGCTGCTCACGGGCAAGTTCGAGCTCCTCGAGGTCCCGGGCCGCCTGACGGGCGGCACGGCCGAGGTCGCGCTGAACGAGCGCGAGCTGAACCTGCTCCTCTTCGGCGAGGCCGGCCACGGCCCCGACCACAAGGCCCGCGTGCGGCTCGCGGGCGACGTGCTCGCGATCGAGCGCTCCGTGCGCGAGGGCGAGCGCTGGACGAACGTCGAGCTCGAGTGCCGGCTGTCGCTCGGGCCCGACGACGCGCAGGTGACCGTCCTGCGCGGGCGGATCGGCGACTGGAACGACGCGCTCGCGCGCGCGGTCCTCGCGCGCGCGCTGCGCGCCGGGGTCATGGCCGAGCGGGCCCGCAACCCGCGCCTGCGCGGGCTCAAGGCGCTGTGGGTCGAGGGCGACCGGGTCAAGCTCGTCTACGACCCCGCGGCGCGCGGCGCGCAGTAGCGGCCCGCTACGCGGCGGGGGCCGGGGCCCGCCCCAGCCGCAGGCTGTTGCCCACGACGAGCACCGAGCTGGCCGCCATCGCCGCCGCCGCGGCCCCGGGCGCGAGGTGGCCCGACATGGCGAGCGGGATCGCGACGAGGTTGTAGCCGAACGCCCAGGCCAGGTTCTCGCGGATCGTGCGGCGGGTGCGCCGCGCGAGCGCGACCGCGCGGGCGACCCCGCGCGGGTCGTCGTCGGCGAGCGTGAGCGCCGCCGCCTCGCGGGCCGCGTCGACGCCGCCGCCCACGGCGATCCCGACCCGGGCGGCCGCCAGCGCCGGGGCGTCGTTCCAGCCGTCGCCGACCATGGCCACGCGCGCGCCCGCGGCCTCGAGCGCGCGGAGCACCTCGAGCTTGCCGGCCGGGCTCACCTCGGCCCGCACGTCGTCGATCCCGACCTCGGCGGCGGCCGCGCGCGCGGCCGCCGCGCGGGCGCCCGACCGGCGCACCCGCACCAGCCCGCGCGCGCGCCCCGCCGCGCCGGCGGCGCGGGCCGCGGCGC
>JANJTH010000187.1 GCA_024711205.1 Planctomycetota bacterium
GGGGCTCCGCGCGCGCCGAGCCTGCGCGGCGCCCGGCCGGCTCGGTCCGGGCGGAGCTCGTCGCGAGCCGCTCCGCGCCCAGGCGGTCCGAGGCCCCGCGCCGGGCGCGCTTGCTCCCGCCGCCCTGCTCGAGGAGCGCGCGCTCGACGGCGGCGGCCGCCAGGCGCCGGACCGGGTCCTTGTCGAGGAGCCCGGCGAGGAGGCGCGCCAGCTCGGGGTCGAGCGAGGCGGGGAGCGCGACCGGCGTCGAGGCCGCGTGGCGGGCCAGGAGCTCGCCCGGCTTCCCGTCCTCGTAGGGCGGGGCGCCGAGCAGGAGCCGGTGCGCGAGCACCCCGAGCGCGTAGACGTCGGCCGGCGCGCCGCCGGGCTCGCCCCGGGCCTGCTCGGGGGCCGCGTAGAGCGCCTGGAGCGCCGCGTCCTGCCGGTGCCTGCGGAGCCGCGCCCCCGGCTCCTCGCCCAGGCCCGTCAGCTTCGCGCGCCCCCCCGGGGCGACGAGGACGCACGCCCCGGTCAGGCAGCCGTGCGCCTCGCCGCGGGCGTGGACGTGCGCGAGCGCCTGCGCGAGGTCGCGGATCAGGCCGAGCGCCGCCTCGCGGTCGAAGGCCGGCCCGTGCACGAGCCGGTCCTCGAGGTGCCGGCCGCCGACGGCCTCGCGGACGACGAACACGTGGGCGCCGTCCTCGCTCGTGTCGTAGACGCCCTGGATCGCCGGGTGCTCGAGCGCGCCGGCCCGGCGCGCGCGCTCCTCGTGGCGCCGCCGCGCGGCCGGGTCGAGGGCGATCGACGGGTCGAGCACCTCGACCTCGACCTCGCGGTCGAGCGCGTCCTGGCGCCCGGCGTAGCGCGTCCCCCAGGCGGAGCGCCCGAGGACGCGCCCGAGCACGACCCCGCCCAGGCGGCGCCCCTCGGGGAGCGGGGCGGGCGCGCTCTCGAAGGCGACCTCGGTCTCGCCCACGCGCAGCCGGTCGCCGTGGCGGAGCGGGGCCTCGCCCGCGACGCGCTCGCCGTTGAGGAGCGTCCCGTTGCGGCTGCCCAGGTCGACGACGAACCACCCCGCGTCGCGGCGCTCGATGCGGAAGTGCTTGCGCGAGCTCTGGGGTTCGTCGAGCTGGAGCTCGCAGGCCGCGAGCCGCCCGACGTGGCAGGGGAAGTCCCCGAGCGCGCGCTCGCGGGGCGGGTCGGAGTCGACGACGACGAGCCGGGCCACGGGGCCCCAGGGTAGGGGCCTGGGCGGCCCCGCGCCACCGCGACACGGAGGCGGCCCCGCGCGCGTCCGGGGCTCGAGCCGCCAGGGGCGCCGATCGCCCCGTTCCGCGCGGCACCCCTTGCCAGGGCGCGGCGCGCGACGGCAACATGCGCACGGCCGCGAGGCGCCCAGGGAGACGAGCATGCCGCAGGACACGAACGCCGCCCGGGACCTGGCCGACGCCCTCGCCCGCGTGGCCGACCAGAAGAAGGCCAGCGAGATCGTGCTGCTCGACGTGCGCGGCCGGCACAGCCTGTTCGACTTCTTCGTCGTCGCGACGGCCGGGAGCGACCGCCACGCGGAGGTCATCGGCGACGAGGCGGCCCGCTGGGCCAAGGCCGAGGGCCTCGCCACGCGCCACGTCGACGTCTCGCCCGACTGGGTGTGCGGCGACTTCGGCGACGTCGTCCTGCACGTGTTCACGCCCGAGGCGCGCGCCTTCTACGACCTCGAGAACCTGTGGGCCGACGCCCCGCGCGTCGCGTTCGAGGCCGCGAGCGCCTGAGCCGGCTCTCGCCCCGTCCCGCTGGCGCCTCCCCCCTTCGAGGGGCCCCAGCGCCCCCTCGCCCGACCGACCGCGAAGGGCCTGGTCCCGACGAGGCGCCCGACCCGCGGCCGCATCCCCACACGAATTCGGGGGGTGAGGTCGGCGTCCAGGGCCGTGCCCTCGCCCTCCCCCTCGCGCGCCGACCTCACCCCCCGAATTCGTCGGGCTGGAGCAGGGTGGGGTCCTCGTCCTCCTTCTTCTTGAGCCAGGCGGCGACCCACTCGTTGATCGACTGGTGGACCTGCTTGGCCCCGGCCTCGGCGCCGTAGAAGGCGTCCATGAGGTCCTCCTCGAGCTCGCCCTTGTACTTGTGGAAGCGGGCCGGGATGTCCAGCATCATCGCGCCCATCTCGTTGTCGTATTGCATGTAGCGGCCGCGCTCGCCCTCGCCGGTGGACGGCTTCTCGGGCTTCTTCGCGCCGGGCGCGGCCGCGCCCTGGTTCGCGCCGGCGGGGCCGCGCCCCGCGCCGCCGTCGGGGCCGAAGATCTCGCTCATGGGTGCCTCCGTCAGGAGCCTAGCACCGCGCCGGCGCCCTCGCCGCGCAGGAGGACCTCCCAGGCCGCGACGACGTCGGCCCAGCGGTAGCGCGCATCCACGCGGGCGCGGGCCCGGGCGCGAAGGGCGGCCGCGAGCGCGGGGTCGGCGAGCAGGCGGTCGGCCGCGGCGGCGAGGCCGACCGCGTCGTCGCGGCCGTAGTAGAGGCCGGCGTCGCCCAGGACCTCGCGATGCTCGGGGACGTCGTGGGCCACGACCGGGCCGCCCGCGTGCATGGCCTCGATGAGCGCGGGGTGCGTGCCGCCGACCTCGCCCGCCGCCACGTAGCAGGCGGCGAAGGCCTGGAGCGCCAGGTACGCGGGGCCGTAGACGCCGCCCGTGAGGACCACGCGGCGCGGGTCCGCCGCCTGGCGCACCGCGGCCTTGTAGCCGTCCGCGTGCGGCGCGTCGCCCACGACGACGAGCGGGTGCGGGGCGCGGACGTGCACGCACCAGGCCCGGACGACGAGGAGCGCGTTGTTCTCGGGCTCGAGCCGGCCGACGGCGAGCGCGTAGCGCCCCGGGGCGAGCCCCCAGCGCGCGAGGTGCGCGGGGTCGGCCCGGGCCGGGTCGAGGTGGTCGGCCCCGTAGGTGATCACGGGGAGCCGCCGGCCGTGGCGGCGGAGGTACTCGTCGGCGACGCAGCGCGCGTCGGCGACCGCGACGTCGGGCAGGCGCACGCCGAGCCGCTCGGCCACCTCGTAGGCGAGCCGGCCGCCGAGGCCCCACTTCCGGCGCAGGCGGTCGGCGCCGTCGACCGCGAGCGCGACGCGCGCGCCCCCGGCGCGCAGGAGCGGGACCACGAACGCGTTCACGGCGTTGCAAAGGACCACCGCGTCGTGCCCGGCGCCCCGCGCGACGAGCGCCGTCGCGAGCGCGTGCGCCGGGGTCTCGAGGTGCTTCCCGCCGGGCCCGGCGACCGGGACGACGCGGACCCCGCGGTGCACGAAGGGCGTCGACCCGACGTAGGGGACCCGCCCGTAGACGGTCACGCGATGCCCGCGCGCGGCGAGCCCCGCCCCGAGCTCCTCGGCGAACGTCTCGAAGCCGCCGTAGCGCCCGGGGACCCCGCGCGTCCCCGCGATCGCCACGTCGAGCGCGCGCCCCGCCGCCCGACCGGTCCACGACGCGTCCTCCGCCACGGGCGGATCCTCGGGGGGACGCGAGCCCGGGGCAAGGCCCGTGGCCAGCGCTCGCGCGGGGGCCGGCGGGGGCCGCGTGGTAAAACCCGCGGCTCGCGCGGGGCCGAGGGCCGGGGCGGCCAGACCCGCAGGAGGAGCCGCGTTGACCAGCTCGATCGAGGCGCGCTTCGAACGGCTCGACGGCCTGCGCCGGGCGGCGCTCGAGGGCGGGGGCCCCGAGCGGCTCGCCGCGCAGCACGCCCGCGGGAAGCTGACCGCGCGCGAGCGGGTCGAGCTCCTGCTCGACCCGGGCAGCTTCGAGGAGCTCGACGCCTTCGTCACGCACCGCTGCATCGACTTCGGGATGAGCGAGAAGAAGGTCCTGGGCGACGGCGTGATCACGGGCCACGGGACGGTCCACGGCCGGCGCGTGTTCGTGTTCAGCCAGGACTTCACGGTGTTCGGCGGCTCGCTCTCGGGCGCCTACGCCAAGAAGATCTGCAAGGTCATGGACCTCGCGCTCAAGGTCGGCGCCCCGGTCATCGGGCTCAACGACTCGGGCGGCGCGCGGATCCAGGAGGGCGTCGAGAGCCTGGGCGGCTACGCCGACATCTTCCTGCGCAACACGCTCGCCTCGGGCGTCGTGCCCCAGATCTCCGCGATCCTCGGCCCCTGCGCGGGCGGGGCCGTCTACTCGCCCGCGATCACCGACTTCGTGGCCATGGTCGAGGACACCTCCTACATGTACGTGACCGGGCCGTCGGTCGTGAAGACGGTCACGCACGAGGAGGTCTCGCACGAGGACCTCGGCGGCCCCTGGGTCCACGCGCGCACGAGCGGCGTCGCCCACTTCGTGCGCCCCGACGACGCGGCCTGCCTCGCGCTCGTGCGCGACCTGCTCGCCTACCTGCCCCAGAACAACGCCGAGGACCCGCCCCGCCGGGCCTGCGAGGACCCGGCCGACCGCGCCGACGCCGCGCTCGACCGCCTCGTGCCCGCCGACCCGACCAGGCCCTACGACATGCTCGACGTCGTGCGGCACGTGGTCGACGACGGGGCGTTCCTCGAGGTCGCGCAGCACCACGCCCAGAACATGGTCGTCGGGTTCGCGCGCCTCGGCGGCCGCCCCGTGGGCATCGTCGGCAACCAGCCGAACCACCTCTCGGGCGTGCTCGACATCAAGGCCTCGATCAAGGCGGCCCGGTTCGTGCGCTTCTGCGACTGCTTCAACATCCCGCTCGTGACCTTCGTCGACGTGCCCGGCTTCCTGCCCGGGACGGACCAGGAGTTCGGCGGGATCATCAAGCACGGGGCCAAGCTGCTCTACGCCTACTGCGAGGCGACGGTGCCGAAGCTCACCGTGATCACGCGCAAGGCCTACGGCGGGGCCTACGACGTCATGGCGAGCAAGCACATCCGGGGCGACCTGAACTACGCCTGGCCCTCGGCCGAGATCGCGGTCATGGGCGCGAAGGGCGCGGTCGAGATCATCTTCCGGGGCGAGATCGCCAGGGCGAAGGACCGCGAGGCCGAGGCGGCGCGGCTCACGCGCGACTACGAGGACAAGTTCTGCAACCCCTACGAGGCGGCGGCGCTCGGCTACCTCGACGCCGTGATCTACCCGCGCGAGACGCGGGCGCGCCTGATCGGCGGGCTCTCCATGCTCGAGACGAAGCGCGACCGGAACCCGCCCAAGAAGCACGGGAACATCCCGCTGTGAGCGCCGCGTCGACGGGCCAGACCGGCACGGTCCTCGTTGCGAACCGGGGGGAGATCGCCGTCCGCGTGATCCGGGCGCTGCGCGAGACGGGGCGCCGCGCGGTCGCCGTCTACTCGGAGGTCGACCGCGACGCGCTGCACGTGCGGCTCGCCGACGCGGCCGTGTGCCTGGGGCCGCCGGCCCCGGGGCAGAGCTACCTCGACGTCGACAAGCTCATCGCCGCGGCCCGGCGCACGGGCGCGACCGCGATCCACCCGGGCTACGGGTTCGTGTCGGAGCGGGCCGAGGCCGCGCGCAAGGTCGAGGAGGCCGGGCTCGTGTGGATCGGGCCGACGCCCCAGGCCACGGCGCTGCTCGGGGACAAGGTCGAGGCGCGGGCGATCGCGCGCGCGGCCGGCGTCCCCGTGATCCCGGGCTCCGACGGGGCCGTGTCGGCGGCGGACGCGCGGCGCGTGGCCGAGGCGATCGGGCTGCCGGTGCTGCTCAAGGCGGCGGGCGGCGGCGGCGGCAAGGGGATCCGGATCGTCCGCGACGCGGCCACGCTCGAGGGGGACCTCGCGCGCGCCGCCGCCGAGGCGCAGGCGGCCTTCGGCACGGACGCGGTCTACGTCGAGCGGTGCGTCTCGCCGGCGCGGCACATCGAGGTGCAGGTCCTCGGCGACGGCTGCGGCGGGGCCGTGCATCTCGGCGAGCGGGAGTGCTCGCTCCAGCGCCGGCAGCAGAAGGTCGTCGAGGAGAGCCCGTCGCCCTCGATCGGGCCCGACCTGCGGCGCCGGCTCGGCGAGGCGGCGGTCGCGGTCGTGTCGCGCGTCCAGTACCGGGGCGCCGGGACGGTCGAGTTCCTCGTGGACGAGGCGGGCGGCTTCTACTTCCTCGAGGTGAACGCGCGGCTCCAGGTCGAGCATCCCGTGACGGAGCTCGTGACCGGGCTCGACCTCGTGCGGGCGCAGCTCGACGTGGCCGAGACCGGCCGGCTCCCGTTCGGGCAGGACGCGTGGGCCCCGCGCGGTCACGCGCTCGAGCTGCGGGTGAACGCCGAGGACCCGTTCGCCGGGTACTCCCCGTCCGTGGGCCGCGTGACCGGCCTCCAGCTCCCGGGCGGGCCGTTCGTGCGGGTCGAGACCGCCCTCGAGGAGGGGACGGAGGTCACGCCGTACTACGACTCGCTGCTCGCGAAGCTGTGCGTGTGGGGGCGGACCCGGGACGAGGCGGTCGAGCGCTGGGCGGCCGCGGCGGCGGCGTTCCGGATCGCCGGCGTCCGCACGACCTTGCCCCTGGCCGGGCTCCTCGCGGCGGATCCGGACTTCCGGGCCGGACGCTTCCACACGGAGTGGCTCGGGCCGTGGACGGCCGCGCGGAGCGCGCCCGCGCCCGCCGACGCCGAGGTCGAGCTCGCGGCGGTCACCGCAGCGCTCGCCGCGCACCGGGGGCGCGGGGCCGAGGGCCCCTCGTCGGGCGGTGGCGGTGACGGCGGGGCGCGGCGGGGCGCCTCGCCGTGGGTCCTCCTCGGGCGCCGCGCGGCGCTCGGCGGCTGACGGGGGCGGGGGGAGGTCGCGTGCGCTACACGGTCGAGGTCGCGGGGCGGACGGTCGAGGTCGACATCACCGACGGGCCCGAGGGCGCCGACGCGCCGCTCGTCGCGGTGGGCGGGGGCCCGGGCGCGCCGGCCCGCCTCGCGGGGCAGGGCGGCGTGCGCGCGCTCGCGT
>JANJTH010000189.1 GCA_024711205.1 Planctomycetota bacterium
GAGCCGTCGGCCCCGGCTGGGGCCGCGGCGCCGGTCGAAGGCGGCTAACCGGGCGGCGGCGGGCCGCGGCGGCGAGCCGGGCGTCGTGACCGGCCGTCGACCACGCCCTCGACGCCGCCCCCGGGCAGGCCGTCCCCCGCGGGTGCGCCGTCGAGGGCGCGGCGGACCTCGGCCACGAGCTGGCACAGGGCCGCCGCGTCGAGCCCGCCCTGGGTCTCGAGGTAGGTGGAGACGATCTCGCCCGCCGCGAAGCTCTTGACGCCAGCGGGCGAGCCCTCGGGCGCGGAGGGCGCGGCGCTCGGGGCGGGCGGGGCGGCGGGCCTCGGGGCGTCGAGCAGGGCGCGCAGGCGCACCTGGCGGGTCCACGGCGGGGCCGTGCGCCCCGACGTCCAGTTCTGGTAGGTGCCGGGCGAGACCCCGACGAGCGAGGCCAGGGTGGCCTTCGTCAGGCCGCGCGTGGCCCGCCAGGCCTCGAGCTCGGCGGGCTGGACCAGGACCCAGGTGACCTCCCGGGTCCCCTCGGGGGGGCGCGTGGCGCGCCTTCGGCTCGTCATGGCGTCTACCCTCTCTCTGATTGCAAGCTAACGGTCGGTCGCCGGAGGGGTCAATCGGCCATCTGGCCGATCCGAGGGCAGCTTCCGTGGACGCGCGAATCCTCCCCCGATCGGGGGAGGATTCGCCGTGAGCGCGCTCAGGTCGCCGTCCAGGCGGGCGCCGGGGGTGCCGCCAGCCGGAGGGTCGGCCGCGACGACCGAGGGGCAGGCAGGGGCGGCGGGAGACGCCGCGTCGGCGCGGGCGAGTCGGCCGCGGGGCTGGCGACCTGGGCCCGCGATCCGGGCGCGAGCCTGGCCGTCCGCCGCGCGGTCCGGGGCCGGCTCGCGGCCCACGCCTCGAAGTCGAGCGTCGGCTGGGCGCCGGGCGCGCCGAGCGCGCCGAGCGCGACCGGATCGCGGCGCACCGGGCGGAAGAACGCGGCGCGCGCGGGCTGCGCCAGCGCGGGGGCCTCGGCGGCCGCCCAGGGTCGGAGGAGCGTGGCCCCGACGAGGCCGGCGAGGGCCCCCACGACGTGCGCCTCGTGGGCGACCCCGTCGCGCGCGATCGAGGCGAGCGGGCCCGTCCCGCGCGCGACGAGCCACGCCACGAGGTCGAGCCCGCCGAGCACGGCCAGGACGACCCCGACGCGCGGGCGGAGCACGGCGAACCCGAGCAGGCGGCCGAGGAGGCCCTCGTCGAACACCCCGGGGTGGTCGCGCCAGCGGAGCAGCGTCCGCCCGATCCAGCCGAGCACGACCGCCGCGACGAGGGCCCAGGTGGTGCCCGTCGGCCCGAACAGCGCGAGGCCGGCGCCGACGGCGACGGCCACGAGCCAGGAGAGCGGGTGGGCGAGCACGTGCACGCGGGCCTCGCGGTCGAGCACGAAGCAGGCGCCGAGGAGGCCCATGACGACGCCGGAGGCGCCGACGGCGCACGCGCCGTCGCCGACCGCGAGCCAGCCGAGCGCGCTCGCGGCGGCGAGGGCGAGCCACAGGCCCACGAACCGCCACGGCCCCAGGCGGCGCTCGACCGGGCCGCCGAGCACGAGCAGGAGGAGCACGTTGCCGAGCAGGTGCGCCCAGTCGCCGTGCACGAGCGCGACGCCCACGAGCTGGGTGACGTGGAAGCGCGCGCCGCGCTGGAGGACGAGCAGGTCGAGGACCCCCGAGAAGCTCGGCGGACCGCCGCCGACCGTGAAGATCACGTCCGGGTCGGCCTGCGGGATCACGACCCCCGTGGCCGCGGCGCCGAGGCCCGCGAACGAGAGGACGCTCACGGCCACGACGAGGGCGGCGAGGAGGCGGTTCGCGATCGGGGCCCGGCGGGGCGCGTCCGGGCCGGGCGACGTCCAGAGCGGCAGGATCACGGCGGGCCTCCCCCGGCCGCGCCCTGCGCGACCGAGCGGCCTTAGCGCACCCCGCGCGCCGCCCGCTCGGGCCCCGTAACCCCTTCGTCCACGGTCGATCGAGGCGTGAGGGCTCGCAACGGCGTCGACACCCTGCCAACGCCGGCGTCACCCGGCGGGCCATGGACCCGCGGGCGGCGTCGTCGGTGTCGCGAGCGCCTGGTCGGTCGAGCGCGAGGCCGCCCGGGTCAGCCCTTGCGGACCGGCAGCACGCGCTCGACGGGCTTGGGGACGCCGAGCGCGTTGCGCGCGCGCTGGGCCTCGTAGTAGCGCGGGAAGCAGGGCCGGTCGACGTGCCGGCCGAAGCCCTCCTCGGTGTGCAGGCTCGCGCCGTCCCAGGCGAGGCGCCCGCGCACGAAGGTCTTGGCCGGGTTGCCCACGACCTCCATGCCCTCGTAGATGTTGAAGTCGATCTTCTGGTGGTGGGTCCTGGCGGAGATCACGCGGGTCTTCGCCGGGTCCCAGATCACGACGTCGGCGTCGGCGCCCGCGGCGAGCACGCCCTTCTTGCCGTGGATGTTGAAGATCCGGGCCGCGTTCGTCGAGGTCGCGGCCACGAACTCGCTCGGCGTGAGCCGGCCCGTGCGCACCCCGTGGTGCCAGAGGATCGCCATGCGGTCCTCGACGCCGCCCGTCCCGTTGGGGATCTTGCGGAAGTCCTCGAGGCCCGCCTGCTTCTGCGGCGTGCAGAAGCAGCAGTGGTCGGTCGCCGTCGTCTGGAGCATGCCGGCCTGGAGCCCGCGCCAGAGCGCCGCCTGGTGCTCCTTGGGCCGGAAGGGCGGGCTCATGACGTAGTGGGCGGCCGTGTTCCAGTCGGGGTTCCGGTAGACCGAGTCGTCGATCACGAGGTGCTGCGCGAGCACCTCGGCGAACACCTGCTGGCCCTCGAGGCGCGCGCGCGTGACGGCCTCGAGCGCGTCCTGGCAGCTCGTGTGCACGAGGTAGAGCGGGACGCCCAGGACCTCGGCGATCCGGATCGCGCGGTTCGCGGCCTCGCCCTCGACCTCGGGCGGGCGCGAGAGCGGGTGGCCCTCGGGGCCGCGGAACCCGCGCTCGTAGACCTCCTGCTGCAGGCGCCACACGAGCTCCCCGTTCTCGGCGTGGACCGTGCAGAGCGCGCCGAGCTCGCGGGCGCGGGTGAACGAGTTCACCAGCACCTCGTCGTCGCACATGATCGCGCCCTTGTAGGCCATGAAGTGCTTGAAGCTGTTCACGCCGTGCTCGGCGCACAGCGTGCCCATGTCGCGGCGGACGCTCTCGTCCCACCACGTGACGGCGACGTGGAAGCTGTAGTCGGCGGCGGCCTTCTTCGCCCAGCCGCGCCACTTCATGTATGCGTCGAGCAGCGGCTCCTTCGGGGCCGGGATCACGAAGTCGATGATCATGGTCGTGCCGCCGGCGGCGGCCGCGGACGTGCCCGAGAAGAAGTCCTCGGACGCGACCGTGCCCATGAAGGGCAGCTCCATGTGCGTGTGCGGGTCGATCCCGCCCGGGAGCACGTAGGCGCCCCCCGCGTCGTGGACGGCCGCGCCCGCGGGCGCCTCGAGGCCCTCGCCCACGGCCACGATCCGCTCGCCCTGGATCAGGACGTCGGCGCGCCGCTCGCCCTCGGCGGAGACGACGGTGCCGCCCCGGATCACGCTGAACTCGTTGCCCATGGCGCCTCCTCCGCGCGCCGCCGGCCGGGCGCGCCTCGATGCGGGCCCAGGATCGCGCGCCAGGGGCCGATTGCAAGGGCGCGCCTCGGCCGGCGGGGCCCGGGCGCGTATCCTGGGCGGCGTGACCTTCGCCGCGCCCGCGCGCGCCCTCGTCCGCGCCGTCCCCGCGAGCTACGTCCGCTGCCTGCGACAGGGCGGCGGGCCGGTCGACCCCGGCCTGGCGCGCGCGCAGGTCGAGGCCTACGCGCGCGCGCTCGAGGCGTGCGGCGTCGCGGTCGAGCGGCTCGCGACCGACGAGGCCTGTCCGGACGCCTGCTTCGTCGAGGACGTGGCCGTCGTGCTCGACCCGGGGCTGGCCGTCGCGACGCGGCCGGGGGCGCCCTCGCGGCGCGCCGAGGTCGCGCCCGTCGCGGCGGCGCTGCGCCGCCGGGTCGCGGACGTGCGGCCGCTCGCGCCCGAGGACGACGGGGCCACGCTCGACGGCGGCGACGTGCTCCGCGCGGGCGCGGCGCTCCTCGTCGGCCTGAGCGCGCGCACGAACCGGGCGGGCGCCGCCGCGCTCGCCCGCCACGCCGCGCCGCGCGGGCTCGAGGTCGTCGCGGTCCCGGTGCCCGAGGGGCTCCACCTGAAGAGCGCGCTCACGCTCGTCGCGCCGGGCCTCGCCGTGGCCCTCGCCGGCGCGCCGGGCGCGGACCTCCTGCGCGCGCGCGGCGTCCGCGTGCTCGAGACGGACGAGCCCCACGGCGCGAACGTCCTCGCGCTCGGGCCCGTCGTGCTCGTCTCGGCCGCGGCCCCGCGCACGCGGGCCCTGCTCGCGCGTGAGCCCGGGGTCGAGCCGCGCGCGCTCGACGTCTCGGCGCTCCACGCGGGCGACGGGGCGCTGACCTGCCTCTCGCTCCGCGTCCCCCCGCCCGGCGCTTGGTGCGCTTGACGGGCGCCGCCAGGCTGGCCGCGGCCCGTCGCCGCCTCCGCGCGGAGCGGGCGCACTAGTCGATGTGCGGGAGCAGGCGCGTCGACGGGTCGAACACCTGCTGGTGCAGCTCCACCGCGTGCTGGTCCGTCATGCCGGCCATGAAGTCGAGCACGGTCCGCGCGCGGTGCGCCGCGTCGTCGGGGTCGCCCTCGGCCCGCATGCGCGCCTGCACGAGCCTGGGCAGGTGCCCCGGGTGCTCCACGAAGTCCTCGAACAGGCGGCGCAGGACGCGCCGCCCCTTGTCGCACATGATCTCGACCTTGGGGTGCCGGTACACGCGCTGGAGCAGGAACCCGATCATGGCCTCGACCTGCTCCTCGAGGTCGGCGGGGAGCGCGACGACGGGCTCGGGCTGCGCGCGCACCTCGTCGGCCGTGGGCGCGGGCCCGATCAGGCCGAGCCGGCGGTCGGTCTCCTGGAGCGCGCCGTGGATCAGGCCGCCGAGCAGGCGGCGCGTGAGCCCGCCCATGCGCACGAACCGCTGCGGGACGCCCCCGTGGAGCCCCGCGTCGGCGATCGCCTGCGTGACCGCGGGGAGCCCGAGCGCCTCGACCTCGGAGAGCCCGAAGAACCCGTAGTAGAGCGCGTCCTCGAGGTCGTGCGTGACGTAGGCGAGCACGTCCGCGAGGGACGCGATCTGGGCCTCGATCCCGGGCTGGGGCGAGCCGCGGAACTCCTCGGGCGGCTCGGGCGCGTCGAACGGCGTCGCGTGCTTGCCGATCCCCTCGCGCGCCTCCCAGGTCAGGTTGAGCCCCGGGAAGTCGTAGCGCCGCTCGAGGACGTCGACGATCCGCAGGCAGTGCAGGTTGTGGTCGAAGCCGCCCAGCCCGTGCTCGCGCGCGAGCCGGTCGAGCTCGACCTCGCCCTGGTGCCCGAAGGGCGGGTGCCCGAGGTCGTGCAGGAGCGCGATGCAGTTCGCGAGGTCGACGTTGGCGCCCAGGAAGGCGGCGAGCGAGCGCGCGAGCTGGCTGACCTCGATCGTGTGCGTGAGCCGCGTCCGGTAGTGGTCGCCCTCGAACGCGACGAAGACCTGCGTCTTGTGCTGGAGCCGCCGGAAGGCCTCGGAGTGGAGCACGCGGTCGCGGTCGCGCTGGTGCGCCGTGCGCAGCGGGTCCTGCGGCTCGGGGTGGCGGCGCCCGCGCGAGGCCGCGCTCCGCGCGCCGTAGGGGGCGAGGCTGCGCGCCTCGAGCGCCTCGAGGTCCTGCCGGGTCCGGATCACGCGCGCCTCCCGCGCGGCCGGTCCTCGCCCGGCCCCCGCGCGGCCGGTTCTAGCTCGCGGCCCCCGCGGGCGCCAGCCCGCGGCAGGTGCGGGCGCGCGGGTCAGGCCGGCGGGGGCGCCGGCGCGTCCTCGGCCTCGACGAGCTCGACCTGCTCCCAGAGGAGCAGCCGGTCGCCGACGCTCGTCATGACGCGGATCGCGCCGTCCTGCGAGACGACGAGGCCGACGCTGCCCGGCTGGAGCGCGCAGTAGCGCATCATGGACCGGTGCCGCGTCCCGAAGTGCGTGGGGTCGATCGCCTCGACGTTGCGCGCGAGCGCGTCGTGGGCGACGAGCACGCGCCCCGGCTCGCCCTGGGCCGTGATCTCGGCCCCGAAGCCGTGCACGGCCAGGTCGCCGTCGAGCGCGACGAGCCCGTCGACGCGCGTGAGCGAGGCCACGAACCGCACGCAGCCGGCGACCTCGCTCACGCACTGGGCCTCGGCCGACGAGCTCTTGCGCTCCTCGATGTGCAGCTCGGCCGGGACGTCCTGGCCGTCCTCGGCCTCGAGCAGGTAGCCGCGCCACATGCGGTCGCGCGCGTGGGCGCGCGCGACGCGGGTCGCCGCGAGCCGCACGAGCGCGTGCTCGAGCCGCGCGTAGCGGAGCCCGTACTTGACCTGGAGCCCCGCCGCGTCGAGCCGCGGGGCGAGGAGCAGCGCGCCGCCGTGCCGGTAGGCCTGCACGGCCGTGAGGATCCGCCCGAGCGTGCCCAGCCACAGCCCGCGCAGGCCGGCCTCGAGCCCGTCGCCGGCCTCGAACGCCTCGCGGCCGACGGCGGCGCGCACGCGCCCGGCGAAGCGGTCGAGGAACGGCGCGAGCGTCCGCTCGATCGGCCCCTGGCGGAACACGTCGTGGAAGCGGCGCGTGAGCTGCCCGTGGATCAGGCTCGCGACCGGGCGCCCGCCGGCCGTGACGACGAGGTGAGCCGGGGCGTCGAGCGTGGCCTCGAACAGGCCGGGCCGCGCGCCTGCGCGCGCCCCCTCGCGCTCGACCTGGTCGATCAGGCCCCACACGACGGTCCGGCCGCCCGCGTCGGGGTAGGCCGCGAGCGCGGCGCAGGCCGGGTCGGCCGCGGCCGAGAGCTTGATCAGGGTCGCGATCGAGAGCGGGATCGGCTGGGCGAAGCGCACGACCGACCAGCCGTCGCAGGGGGCCAGGGCCCGCCCCGGCCCGTCGTCCGCCGGGGCCGCCCGGGCGGTCCGCTGGATCCGAGGGCGCGGCGCGCCGGGGACGCTCGGGAGCGGGCCGTCGGGGTCGAGCCAGCACAGCGTGCACGTGACCGGGCGCCCCTCCTCGGTCCGCAGGCTCGCGAAGTACATCGCCTCGAACAGGAGCCCGAGCTGCTCGACGCCCGGCGCGCGGGTCGAGAGCGTCGCGAGGCGCGGCGCGACCGCCGTCGCGAGGTCCCACGGGTAGCGCTCGCGCGGCCCGGGGACCGGGGCCAGGTCGGACCCCGAAGGGGCCGGGTACGCCCCCGGCGGCGTGACCGCCGCCATGCGCCGCGTGGGGCGCCGGTTCGCGCCCGACCCGGGGCCCCGGTCGGGCCCGCGGTCGGCCTCGGCTCCTCTCGTCATGCAGCTCCGCTCGACGGTAGCCGCGGGCGCCCGGACGCGCCACGCCGCGCGCCCGCCGGGGAAGGGCCCGGGCGGCCGGGGTATCGTCGAGCCCCGCCGCCCGGGGCGGCGCGAGGCGGGGGAGGGACCGTGGTGACCTGGTTGCAGCGCCCGACGATCTCGGGCATGTGGGCCCGCACGGCCCGGCTCCCGCTCGGGACGCGCGTGTTCTCGCGCCTGATCGGCCGCGTCGCCCCTTACAGCGGGACGATCGGCGCGCACGTGCTCGAGCTCGGCGACGGCTTCTCCCGCGTCGAGCTCGCCGACCGCAAGGCCGTGCGCAACCACCTCCGCTCGGTCCACGCGATCGCGCTCATGAACCTGGGCGAGCTCGCGACCGGGCTCGCCGTCATGCACGCCGTCGACGGGCGCGGGCGCGGGATCGTGACCGAGCTCCGCATGGAGTACCTCAAGAAGGCGCGCGGCACGATCACGGCCACCTGCCGCGTGGCGTTGCCGACGACGCCGGGGCGCCACGACCTGGCCGCCTCGGGCGACCTGACCGACGCCGCGGGCGACCTCGTCGCGCGCGTCCACGCGACCTGGCGGCTCGACCTGGACCCCTAGCGACGCGCGAGGGCCGGGGCAGGCCGACCAACCGGAGGGAGGTCGCCCGAGCACGAGCCGGCCGCGGAGCGGAGCTCGGACGAGCGACGCGCGCGGACTGGGCTCGGCGGACCGACCGCAGAGAGCTCGGCCCGGCGCGGGCCGAGCGTGGAGCGGACCTGACCCATGCGACGCGCCCCTGGCGAGGCCTCCGGGTCGCTCCCATGACCCTGCCCCTGCTCGAGCCCCGCGACCCCGCCGCGATCGAGGCGTTCCTGCGCTTCGACCCGCGCATGCTCGCCACGGGCGAGTACTTCGGCGCGCGCGCCGACGGCGCGCTCGTGTGCGCGGCCGGCGTGCACGTCGTCTCGCGCGCGCAGCGCGTCGCCGCGCTCGGCAACGTGGCGACGCACCCCGCCTGGCGCGGGCGCGGGCTCGCCCCGCGCGTCGTCGGCCGGCTGTGCCGCTCGCTCCTCGCCTCGGTCGACCTCGTCGGGCTCAACGTCGCGGCCGAGAACGCGGCGGCGATCGCCTGCTACGCGGGGCTCGGGTTCGCGGTTGCGGCCGACTACGACGAGGTCCTGCTCGTCCGCGCGGCGGGCGCCTGACGCGCGCGGGGCGCCCGCGCGCCCCGCCCCGCCCGCGCGAGGTCCGCGCCGCGCGCGGTCAGGTCGACGGTTCGCCCCGGAGCGCGCGGCGGTAGGCCGGCACCGCGACGCTCGTGGGGCGGTCGAGGTAGGTCACGAGCTGGGCCAGGTCGATCCCGGGCAGGGCCTCGCTGCCGGCGAGCCGCTCCCAGCGGTCGCCGCGCAGCGCGAAGGCCTCGAGCCGCCCGCCGCGCCACACCCACACCTCCGGCACGCCGAGCAGGCGGTAGACCTCGAGCTTGTCGAGCCCGCCCGAGGTCTGCACGACCTCGAGCGCGAGGTCGGGGCGAAGGGCCTCCTCGCCGCGCTCCCCGAGCACGAAGCACGCGTCGGGCTCGCAGCCGCGCTCGGTCGCCTCGGACCTGAGCGTCCAGGCGCCCACGGGGTCGAAGGCGACCCCCCGCTCGTAGCACCACGCGGCGACGAGGTGCTCGAGCCGCGACTTGATCGACCCGTGCTTGCGCGACGGGCTCATGAGCTCGAGCACCCCCTCGAGGTAGGTGATCCGCGGCACGGCGCGCTCGCCGCGGATCCGGAGCAGGCGCTCGTAGTCCGCCCAGGTCGCCCCGGCGAGCCGGACGTACTGGTCCGTCTGGACCTCCTCCTGCGCGGGCGACTCGACGGCCGGGGTCATGCGAGCAGCATAGCAGGGCCGCGCGGGCCGCCCCCGAGCCCGCCCCCGGACCCGTCCTCCTGACGAACGGCGCCGCCGGGCAGGCGGGCGCTCCGATTGACCGACCGGAGGCCTGCGGTATCCTCGCGCCCCGCAAGCGGCCGTGCCCGCGACGCCCCCTCCGTCCCCGGGAGCCCTGGTGTTCTTCGAAGACGTCGACAACCCGCTGCACAAGGTGGCGGGCGCCCTCGCGTCGGGCTGGACGCGCCTGTTCGGCAGCCGCAACGAGCGGCTCGTGCGCGAGATCCTCCCGCTCGTGGACCGGATCAACGAGCTCGAGCCGGAGACGACGAAGCTCTCGGACGCCGGGCTCGCCGAGCGCACGCAGGAGCTGCGGCGCCGGATCGTCTCGGGCCTCGCCGAGAAGAAGGCCCCCGAGCTGCTCGACGAGGCCCGCCGGCTCCGCTTCGACGGGCGCCCCGAGGAGGCGCAGGTCCAGGAGGACAAGTACAAGGCGATCGAGCAGGGGATCCTCGACGGCGTCCTCTGCGACGCGTTCGCGCTCGTGCGCGAGGCCGGCAAGCGCACGCTCGGGCAGCGCCACTACGACGTGCAATTGATCGGCGGCGTCGCGCTCCACCGGGGCTGGATCTCCGAGATGGTCACGGGCGAGGGCAAGACGCTCGTCGCGACGCTCCCCATGTACCTCAACGCGCTCCCGGGCCGCGGCGTCCACGTCGTGACGGTGAACGACTACCTCGCGAAGCGCGACCGCGACCTGAACGCGCCGCTCATGGAGCTGCTCGGGCTGACCGTCGGGTGCATCCAGTCGCACATGCGCAACGACGCGCGCCGCGAGGCCTACGCCTGCGACATCACCTACGGGACGAACAACGAGTTCGGCTTCGACTACCTGCGCGACAACATGAAGGTCGACGCCGAGTCGCAGGTCCAGCAGGGGCGGCTCAACTTCGCGATCATCGACGAGGTCGACTCGATCCTGGTCGACGAGGCCCGCACGCCGCTGATCATCTCGGGCGACGCGACCGACTCGTCCGACCGGTTCGTGACCGCCAACGACGTGGCGAAGAAGCTCCGCGGGGTCGAGAAGAACAAGCTCGAGGCCGAGGCGAAGAAGCGCGGGATCGAGAAGGAGGACCTCGAGCAGGAGTGGGACTACGTCTACTCCGAGAAGGACCACCAGGTGATCCTGTCCGAGCGCGGGATCGAGCGGGTCGAGAAGCTGATCGGGCAGGGGAACATCTACGACTCGGCGGCGAACTCCTGGCCGCACCACATCGAGCAGGCCCTGCGCGCGCACGCGATCTACAAGCGCGACAAGCACTACGCCGTCATGGACGGCGAGGTGATCATCATCGACGAGCACACGGGCCGGCTCATGCACGGCCGCAACTGGTCGGACGGGCTCCACCAGGCCGTCGAGGCGAAGGAGGGCGTGCAGATCAAGCGCGAGACGCAGACGCTCGCGACGATCACGCTCCAGAACTACTTCCGGCTCTACCGCAAGCTCTCGGGCATGACCGGCACGGCCATGACCGAGGCCGGCGAGTTCTGGCAGATCTACAAGCTCGACGTCCTGAGCGTCCCGACGAACCGCCCGCTGATCCGCCGGATGTTCGGCGACGTCGTCTACCGGACCACGAAGGAGAAGTACAAGGCGATCTGCGCCGAGATCGAGGCCGTGCACGCCATGGGCCGCCCCGTGCTCGTCGGCACGATCTCGGTCGAGAACTCCGAGCGCCTCTCCGAGATGCTCGGGCGGCGCGGGATCACGCACGACGTGCTGAACGCCAAGCAGCACCTGCGCGAGGCCGGGATCGTGGCCGAGGCCGGGCACCTCGGGCGCGTGACGGTCGCGACGAACATGGCCGGGCGCGGGACCGACATCATCCTGGGCACGTTCACGCGCGAGGGGCTGCTCGAGCACTGGAAGCAGTGCCGCGCGGCGCCCAAGGACCTCGCGGCCGACGACCCGGACCTGCACCGCAAGCTCGTCGCGCACTGGAAGGAGTACAAGCTCTCGACCGGCGCGTCGCTCTACGAGGAGTGGGAGTGGCGCGGGCTGCTCGAGCACTTCGAGCAGACGATCGAGGTCGACGGGAAGCCGCACAAGATCGTGCCGCTGTGCACGCGCGTGCAGGACCTGGGCGGGCTGCACATCATCGGCACCGAGCGGCACGACTCGCGCCGGATCGACAACCAGCTCCGCGGGCGGTGCGGGCGCCAGGGCGACCCCGGCTCGAGCCGGTTCTACCTGTCGCTCCAGGACGACCTGATGCGGATCTTCGCGAGCGACCGCGTCTCGTGGCTGCTCGAGAAGCTCGGCATGGAGGAGGGCCAGGAGATCTCGGCGCCCATGGTCACGCGGGCGATCGAGAAGGCCCAGAAGAAGGTCGAGGTCTACCACTTCGACATCCGCAAGAACGTGCTCGAGTACGACCAGGTCATGGACGAGCAGCGCAAGCTCGTCTACCGCGAGCGCCAGCGGATCCTCGAGGGCGGCGACCTGCGCAAGGCCGTCTTCCAGTGGATGGAGCGCTCGGTCGACCGCGGGGTCCAGGAGTACGCCTCCGGCGCGCTCCCCGAGAGCGAGCGCAACCTGCCCGGGCTGTGCGACCTCCTGCGCAAGCGGTTCGGGTTCCGCATCCTCCCGCGCGAGCTCGAGGGGCTGGGCGAGCAGGGCACGTTCGACCTGCTCATGAAGCGCGTCGACCAGGCCTACGCGCTGCGCGAGGCCGAGATCGGCCAGGACGAGATGCGCCGGCTCGAGCGGTTCATCCTGCTCCAGAAGATCGACGAGAAGTGGAAGGACCACCTCCACGGCATGGACCAGCTCCGCGGCAGCATCGGCTGGCGCGGCATGAGCCAGGTCGACCCGAAGATCGCCTACAAGAAGGAGGGCTACGAGCTGTTCCAGGAGATGTGGGAGACGATCGCCGACGAGATCACCACGCTCCTGTTCCGGGTCCGCCCCGTCACGCAGGCCGACGAGTCGGCGCTCGGCGCCATGTGGAACCCGAGCGCCTACACCGCCCCCAAGGAGTTCGAGACGCGGTTCCGCGAGCAGGCCGCGCGGACCGACGCCGAGGCCATGGCGGCGAGCCAGCCGGCGGACGCGCCGCAGCAGCCCGTCGAGCGCGAGGAGCCGAAGGTCGGGCGCAACGACCCCTGCCCGTGCGGCTCGGGCAAGAAGTACAAGAAGTGCCACGGCCAGTAGCGCCGGGGTAGCGGCGCCATGCGGCCCCAGGCGACGGCCCGCGTCGGGTCGCGAGCGGGTCGGTCGGGCGGTCCGCGCGGGGCCGGCGCCGACGAGCGCGCCGCGCGCCCGTGACCCCGCTCGACTTCGCCTACGCGGGCCTGGTGCTGCTCGGCTGGCCGCTCGGGCTGGCCAAGGTGCTGCCCGCGCGCGGGCGGCGGCATCTGCACGGGCTGCCCGAGCGGCTCGGGCGCTGCGCGCGCAGGACCGGGGGCCGCCCCTGCGTGTGGGTCCACTGCGTGTCCGTGGGCGAGGCGCGGGCCGCGGTCCCGCTCGTCGAGGGGCTCCTGCGCCGGCACCCGGGGCACGAGGTCGTCGTCTCGACCACGACGAGCTCGGGCCAGGAGGCGGCCCGGAGGGCCTTCCCCGGGCGGCGGATCGTCTACTTCCCGCTCGACCTCCACTTCGCAGTGCGGCGCGTGTTCGACGCGCTGCGGCCGGACCTGATCCTGCTCGTCGAGCTCGAGCTGTGGCCGAACTTCCTCTGGGAGGCGAAGCGGCGCCGCGTGCCGGTCGCCGTCGTGAACGGGCGGATCCGCGAGTCGAGCGCGCGCCGCTACCGGGCCGTCCGGCCGGCGCTCGACCCGCTGCGCGGGCTGTCGGCCGTGTGCGTGCAGACCGAGGAGTACGCGGCCCGGTTCCGGGGCGCCGGGCTGCCGGCCCGCCGCGTCCACGTGACCGGGTCGCTCAAGTACGACCTGCTCGCGCCCGGGGACGGGGCCCGCGACGCCGCCGCCGCCCGGGCTGGCCTGGGCCTCGGGCCGGCGGAGCGCGTGCTCCTCGGCGGGTCGACGCACCCGGGCGAGGAGGAGGCCCTCGTGGCCGCCTGGCGAGCCCTGCGCGCGCGCCACCCCGACCTGCGGCTCGTCGTGTGCCCGCGCCACGTCGAGCGCGCGGACGAGGTCGCGCGGCTCCTCGGCGAGGCGGCGCCGGGGGTCGTCCGCCGCTCGGCGCAGCGGGCGCGCGTCGGGCCGCCCGAGGCGCTCCCGCCGGGGTACGCCCTGCTCGTCGACACGGTGGGCGAGCTCGGCGGGCTGTACGGGGCGGCGGACCTCGTGTTCGTGGGCGGGAGCCTGGTCCCGCGCGGCGGGCAGAACCCGCTCGAGCCGGTCGTGCTCGGGCGGCCGACCGTCATGGGCCCCTCCTGCGAGAACTTCGCCGAGCCGGTCGAGCGACTCCTCGCCGCCGGGGGCCTGACCGTCGTCCCGGGCGCCGAGGGCCTGGCGGGGGCCCGCGGCGCGCTCCTCGAAGACCCGGCCGCCGCGGCGGCCATGGGGGACCGCGGCCGACGTGCGCTCGAGACCGCCCGCGGAGCCACGGCGCGGACCCTGGACGTGCTGGCCCCCTGGCTCGAGCCGGCGCCGGGAGGCCGGCGCCGGGTCCGCTGACGCCGCGCCCGCGCCCGGCCCGGGGCCGCCCGCCCGAGCCCGGGGGGCCGCTTGGTCGGGCCCTCGCCG
>JANJTH010000232.1 GCA_024711205.1 Planctomycetota bacterium
CTGCGCGCGGGCGCGCGGGTCGCCGGGCGGGTCGCGCTCGAGCCGGGCGCCGCGCGCCCGGCGGACCTCGAGGTCGCGCTCGAGGGCGCGGGGCCCGAGTTCGTGGGCGCGCTCGACGGGGTGCGACCCGGCCCCGACGGCGCGTTCGTCGTGCCCGGCGTCCCGCCGGGGGCGGGCTACGCGCTCGTGGCCCGCGCGCGCGGCTGGACCGACGCGCGCGCCGCGCTCCCGCCCGTGGGCCCCGCGGGGCTCGACGGCGTCGTCCTCCGCCTGCGACGCCTGCGGATCGCGGGCGAGGTCGTGGGCGCGCCGGGCGGGCCTTCGCTCGGCGCCTCGGTCGCGGTCGAGCTCGTGCCGCCCTCGGCGCTCGCGGGCGCGACCGACCGGCGCGTCGAGGCGCCGGGCGGCCGCTTCGACGCCCCGGTCGAGGGCCCCGGGCGCTGGACGCTCCGCGCCGTGCAGGAGGGCGCCGCCTCGCCGTGGGCCGTGGTCGAGGTCGACCCGGCCGGCGCGCCGCCGCCCGTGCGGCTCGTCCTCGCGCCGGCGGCCGGGCTCGTCGTGCGCGTGCTCGGGCCCGACGACGAACCCGTCGCGGGCGCGTCGGTCGTCGCGCGCGACCCGGGCGGGCAGACCTGGCGCGCCGAGGCCGACGCCGACGGCCGCGTCGCGCTCGAGGCGACGACGGGCGACCCGCTCGACGTGACCTGCTCGGCCCCGGGGCTCGCGCCCGTGCGCCGGCTCGCGCAGGCGCCCGCGTCGCTCGTCGTGCGGCTCGCCCCGCTCGTGCCCGTCGCCGCGACGCCGTTCGTCGGGCCCGACGGGCGCCCGCTCGCGGGCGGGCTCGTCGTCGACCCGGGCGACCCGGACCCGCACGCCGACGACCTCCCGCTCCCCTCGTTCGAGGTCGAGCTCGACGCCGCCGGGCGCCCGCGCCTCGCGGGCCTGCCGCCCGGCCGCTGGACCCTGTCCTTCCCCGAGCCCGCCGAGGGCGAGCTGCGGGCCTGGGTCCTCGAGGTCGACGCGGCGCCCGGCGCGCCCGTCGCGCTCGCCTTCGACGGCAGCGCGGCGCGCGGGCGCCTCGCCGGGCGCGTCCGCGGGGCCCCCCTCGGGGGCGATCTCGTGCAGGTCGACGTGCGGCCGCGCGAGGCGCCGACCGGCGCCTTCGGCTTCCTCGCCGCGCGCCCCGCGGGCCCCGACGGCGCGTTCGAGCTGCCGGCCGTCCCGCCCGGGCGCTACGTCGTGCGCGCCGTGTGGGACGGCGGGCGCACGGGCGACGTGGAGGTCGAGGTCCGCCCGGGCGCGCAGGCCTGGGTCGAGCTGGCGGCGGAGTGACACCCCTCCGAGGCCCCGCGCGCGTGGGCGTCTACGAGCTGCTCGGCGAGCTGGGCCGGGGCGGCGCGGGCTCGGTCTATCGGGCCCGCGCGCCGGGCGGGCGCGAGGTCGCGCTCAAGCTGCTGCACCCGACCGCTGGCGCGAGGTCCGAGGGCGCCGGCGCCCGGTTCGCCCGCGAGGGGCGCCTGCAGGCCGCGCTCGGGGCGTCGCTCGGGCGCGTGTCGGGGAGGCAGCCCGCGGGGGGGAGCCCGGCGCTGGGTCGTGCGCCCGCGCCGACCGACGCCTCGGGCTTCGTCCCGTGCCTCGACGTGGGCGAGGCGCCCGAGGGGCCGTTCCTCGTCATGCCCCTCCTCCCGGGCGGGACCTTGCGCGCGCGCCTCGAGGGCGGGCCCCTCTCGGTCGACGAGGCGCTCGACCTGACGATCGCGGTCGCTCGCGCGGTCGGCCGCGCCCACGCGGCGGGCGTCGTCCATCGCGACCTGAAGCCCGAGAACATCCTGTTCGACGCGGAGGGGCGCCCGCTCGTGGCGGACCTCGGCCTCGCCAAGTTCTTCGCCGACGACGCGCCCGGCGCGGGGGGCTCGCTCGTCGGCTCGCGCACGGGTGAGCTGCGGGGCACCGTCGGCTACATGGCGCCCGAGCAGGTCCGCGACGCCAAGTCGGTCGGGCCTCCGGCCGACGTGTTCGCGCTCGGCGCGATCGCCTACGAGTGTCTGGCTGGCCGGCCGGCCTTCTCGGGCGACTCCCTCGTCGCCGTGCTCGCCGCCGTCCTGGCCTGTGACCCGACGCCCTTGCAGGCGCTCCGGCCCGAGGTGCCGGCGCCCATCGCGGCGGCGCTCGGGGCCGCCCTCGCGGCGACGCCCGAGGACCGCCCCGCGGACGGCGAGGCCCTCGCGCGGCAGCTCGAGGTCGCGCGCGGTCGCGGGGCCCCGGCGCGTGCCCGGCGACGCCCCGGGCTGGCGACGGTGGCCCTCTCGGCGACCCTGGCCTCGGCCGCCGTCGCCGGCGCCCTGTGGGCCCTGGGGGCGGGCGTGGGTGGCGCCGCTCCGCCAACGCCGACGGCGGTGGGTGCGACCGACCGGTCGGCCCCGTCCGGCGGCGCGGCCGGCCCGGCCGACGGCCCGCGCGGCCCGGCCGCGCGGCTCGCCGCGCTGCGCCTCGAGGCGACCTTCGGCGACCGGCGTGGTCGCCACGGCGCCCCCGTCCTCGCCCTCCACGTGACCGCCGACGACCGGCTCGTGACGGCCTGCGAGGACGGCGCCCTCCGGCTCTGGTCCCAGGACGGCGCCGCGCTCGTCCTCCGCGGGCCGGAGCCCTGGCCCCTCGAGGCGCTCGCGCTCGGACCCGCGGCTGCGTGGGCGCTCGTCGGGACCCGCGACGGTCGCATCCTCAGGTGGCCGCTCCGTCCGGACGCCGAGCCGACCCTCCTCACGCGGCTCGGCGCCCCCGCGCGCGCGCTCGTGGTCGGACGGACCGGGGAGCACGCGCTCGTCGGCGCGGGGAGCGTGCTCTCGTGGCTCACCCTCGGCGCGACGGGCACCCAGGTGCGGTCGAGCGACCTGGGACGCCCCGTCGCCGCGGTGGCGTTCGTGGACCGGGCCACGAGCCTCGTGGCGGTGGGAGGGGCGACGAGCCTGAGCCTCCACCGCCTCGCCGCGCGCGCCCCCGAGCGCGTGCGGACGCTCGTGGGCGCGAGCGCGAAGGTGACCTCCCTGAGCCGGTCGTACGACCCGAACGAGCTCGCCGTCGGTCATGCAGACGGGCGCGTCTCCGTCTGGCGGCTCCCCGACGGCGAGCTCGCGCGCTCCTTCCTGACCCACGCGGCGGCCGTCACCGCCGTCGGACGCGCCCCCGAGGGGCAGGTGCTCACCGGCTCGGAGGAGGGCGCGCTGGCCATGTGGAGCGAGTCGACGCACCTCGCGCTCGAGCAAGGGCACGGCGGCGCGGTCACGGGGGTCGCTGCGCTCTCCGACGGGCGGCTCGCCTCCGCGGGCGTGGACGGCTTCGTCCGCCTGTGGGCCCTGGCGCCGCCCGACCAGCTCAGGCCCCTGTGGGGGGAGCCCGGCCACGGCGCCCGGGTCGCGGGGGTCGGGCTCGACGCCGCGGGCGACGTGGTGTCGGCCGGCGCGGACGGAAAGCTCCTCGTCTGGTCGGCCGCCACGGGGGAGGTCAAGAGCCGGCTCGGCTGCCAGCCCCCGCCGCTGCTCGCGCTCTCGGTCTCGTCGGACGGGCGCCTTGCGCTCACGGCCGGCCGGGACGGCCCGCCACGCGTCTGGGACCTCGTCGAGCCGACGCTCGAGCGGCTGCTCGTGGACCACCGCGGGGGCGAGATGGCGGCGGTCGCCCTGCCGCCGGGTGGCGCGCTCGCCGTGACGGCGAGCACCCATCCGGCGCTCGTCGTGTGGGACCTCGGCACGGGGGAGGTCCGCGCCGCGCTCGCGGGGCCGGAGGCGCTGCCGGAGGGCCCGGCGATCGCCCTCGCGCCCCTCGCGGACGGCGAGCGCCTGTGGGCTCTGTTCCGAGACGGCGCGCTCGTCATGTTCTCGCTGTCCGACCTCCGGCGACTGTCGCGGCTCCGAGCCCCCGAGGCGGTCGGCCTCGCGATCCGAGAGCGCGGGCGGAGCGCCCTCACCGCCGGCGGAGACGGCCTGCTCCTGAGCTGGGACCTCGCGCGGTCGCGCGGCGACCCAGCGAGGGGCGCGGTCGTGAGGGCGGGGGGCCCGCTCGTGGCGGTGGCCGCCCTCGACGAGGCGCGCGCGCTCGCTTGCGAGGGGCGGGGTGACCTCTCGCTCTGGGACCTCGACGCCGGGCGGCGGCTCGGTCGGCTCGACCTGCGCGAGGCGGGGCTCGGCGGCCCCACCTGCGTCGTCGTGGCGCCGGACGGACGGGCCGCGTTCGCGGGGACCGAGGGCGGGTTCGTCGTGCGCGTGGGGCTGAACGAGGGTCGCTGACGGGGCGTTCGCAGCCGCGCGGGGAGGTCCAGGTGCACGAGGGAGCGGAAGGCGGCGAGGCGGGGCGAGGCGTCGCCCCGGGGGCGGGCGACGACCCCCACCGCGTGGGGCCCGACCCGGCCACGGCGGAGACCCTGCCCCCGGCGGCCTTCACGGACCCCGCGTTCCTCGCGCGCGAGCTCGCGACGCTGTTCGCGCGCGCGTGGCTCGTGGCGCCGCCGCTCGCGGACGGCCGGCCGCTGTCCGACGCCGTCGCCGCGCCCGAGGCCCACGCGCCCGTGGACCTGCTCGGCCGCCCGCTGCTCGTCCGGCGCGACGCCGAGGGCGCCCTGCGCGCGTTCCCGAACGTGTGCACGCACGCCTGGCACACGCTCGCGCAGGCGCCCGGGCGCGGGCGGACGCTCCTCTGCCCGCAGCACGGGCGCGCCTTCGACGGCGCGGGCCGCTGCGTCGGCCAGCGCGGCTTCTCGCCCGAGGCCGTCCCCGGGTTCCCGCGCCCGTGCGACCACCTGACCCCGCTCCGGGTCGGCGCGTGGGGCCCGCTCGTGTTCCTCGCGCTCGGCGCGCCCGGGCGCGACCTCGACGCGTGGCTCGCGCCCGTGCGCGCCTCGCTCGAGGGTCTCCCGCTCGAGCGGCTCACGGCGCGCCCGCACGGGGCCGAGGTCCGCGAGGTCGAGGGCAACTGGAAGCTGCACGCATGGAACTACATGGACACGTTCCACATCCCGTTCATCCACCGGGCCCCGGGCGGGCTCGCCGACGCGGTCGACCTGACCTCGTACCGGACGGAGCTCTTCGACGGCGCGGCGCTCCAGTGGGCCTACGCGCGCGACCCGGCCGACGGGTTCGACCCCGCGCACGTCCACGCGCGCTTCCGCGACCCGGCGCGCCCCGGGCGGCGCGTGTTCGCGCTGTGGTGGCTGCTGTTCCCGAACGCGGCGCTCAACTTCTACCCGTGGGGCCTGTCGCTCAACGTGTGGGAGCCCGTGCCCGACCGCCCCGACCGGACGCGCTTCGGCTGGCTGCACTGGGTCCTCGACGAGGCGAAGTGGGCCGCGCGCGACGACCGCTGGCTGAGCGCCAAGACCGACGCCGAGGACGTCGCGGCGCTCGCGCAGGTCCGCCGCGGCGCGGCCTCGGGGCTCGCGCCGCGCGGGCGGTTCGCGCCGGGGGCCGAGGACGGGCCGCACTGGCTCCACCGCCAGGTCTGGCTGGCCGTGCGCGGACGGACCGGGGCGCCGCCGGCGTGATCCCCGGGCGCGGCCCCGCGCAGGTCGGCCCCTACGCGCTCGAGGGCGAGCTCGGGCGCGGCGGCATGGGGGTCGTGTTCCGGGCCCGCGACCCGGCCGGGCGCCCCGTCGCGCTCAAGCTCCTGCTCGGCGCGCGGCCCGCGCAGGGCGAGGCGGCGCGCGCGCGGTTCGCGCGCGAGGCGCGCCTTCAGGCCGGGCTCGGCGAGGAGGCCGGCTTCGTGCCCTGCCTCGACGCGGGCGACGCCCCGCAGGGGCCCTGGCTCGTCATGCCGCTCCTCCCGGGCGGCACGCTGCGCGACCGCCTCGCGCGCGGGCCGCTCGCGGTCGACGACGCGCTCGACCTCGCGGTCGCGCTCGGGCGCGCGCTGGGCCGCGCCCACGCGGCGGGCGTCGTGCACCGCGACCTCAAGCCCGAGAACGTCCTGTTCACGGGCGACGGCCGCCCGCTCGTGGCCGACCTCGGGCTCGCGAAGCGGTTCGCGGGCGGCGCGCCGGGCGCCGGGCTGTCCGTCGCGCTCTCGCGCACGGGCGAGCTGCGCGGGACGGCCGGCTACATGGCTCCCGAGCAGGCGCGCGACGCGAAGTCGGTCGGCCCGCCGGCCGACGTGTTCGCGCTGGGCGCGCTCGCCTACGAGGGCCTGACCGGCCAGCCGGCGTTCGGGGGCGACTCGCCGATCCAGGTGCTCGCCGCGGTGATCGCGGGCCAGGTCACGCCCGTCCGCGCGCTGCGGCCTGTCTTTCACCCCAGCGCAGCAGGAGGAGCAGCATGTATGCGTGATACTGCGTGCTTACCCCTTCTCGCCCATCGGGCAGTGCACCATCGGTTCGAGGTACAAGACCGATAGTGACGAGGTCAGACGCTGTCAGACGGCGTCCATCAAGCCGCGCCTCCGCCACGGCACGC
>JANJTH010000479.1 GCA_024711205.1 Planctomycetota bacterium
CCTTGCTCGGCGGGCGCAGCCTGACCGTGATCGTCGCGCGCCCGCGCGACGCGCGCCGCGGCGGCGCCGGCGGCTTCGGCGGCGGCGGCGGCGGCGGCCGCGGCGGCCGCGGCGGCGGCAACCGCTGGTAGTCGTCACCTGAGCCCACCGGCGCCGCGGCGACGCGGCGCCGGCGCTCGGAGTGGACGGGTGGAGGCCGCCGGGGGATCCTCGGCGGCCTCCGGCCTTTTTTGGCGCGCCTCGCACGACGGCGCGCGAGCCGAGGACCCTCGCATGCTGCACGTCGACGACCTGACCGTCCGCTTCGCCGAGCGCCCGATCTTCGACGGGCTCTCGTTCCGGGTCGCCGCCGGGCAGCGCGTGGCGCTCGCCGGCCGCAACGGGCAGGGCAAGTCCACGCTGTTCCGCGTGATCATGGGCGAGCAGGCGCCGGAGCGGGGGAGGGTCGAGCTCGACCGCGGGCGCACGGCCGGCTACCTCCCGCAGGACGTGGCGCCGCCCGAGGGCGACGAGACCGCGGTCGAGGTCGTGCTCGGGGCGCTCGCGGAGGTCCGCGCGCTCGAGGCCGAGGTCGAGCGCCTGACGGGGCTCCTCTGCGAGCGGCCCGAGGACGAGGGCGTGCTCGACGCGTACGGGCGGGCGCAGGCCCGCTTCGAGGCGCTCGGCGGCTACGACGCCGACGCGCGGGCCCGCACGATCATGGACGGGCTCGGGTTCACGCAGGCGCGCATGGACACGCCGCTGCGGCAGCTCTCGGGCGGCTGGATCATGCGCGCCCACCTGGCGCGGCTCCTGCTCCAGTGCCCGGACCTCCTGATCCTCGACGAGCCGACGAACCACCTCGACATCGAGGCCCGCGAGTGGCTGCTCGGGTTCCTGCGCGGCTTCGAGGGCGGCGTGCTCCTCACGAGCCACGACCGCTACTTCCTCGACGCGCTCGTCGACCGGATCCTCGAGCTCGAGCTCGGCCGGCTCGAGGTCTACCACGGGAACTTCACCTACTTCGAGGGCGAGAAGGCGGTCCGCCGCGAGCGGCTCCGCTCGTCCTGGGAGCGGCAGCAGAAGGAGCTCAAGGCCCACCAGGAGTTCGTCGACCGCAACCGGTCCAACGCCGCGACGGCGCGCATGGCGCAGAGCCGGCTCAAGGTCATGGAGAAGATCGAGCGGATCGAGCTCCCGCCGGAGCCGCCCGCCGACGTGCGGCTCCGGTTCCCCGACCCGGGCAAGAGCGGACAGGTGGCCTTCCGGCTCGAGGACGTGGGCAAGCGCTACGGCGAGCTCCAGGTGTTCGACGGGGTCGACCTCGAGCTGCAGTCCGGGATGCGGCTCGCGGTGAGCGGCGTGAACGGGGCCGGCAAGTCGACGCTCCTCAAGCTCCTCGCCGGGCGCGAGGCCCCCACGAGCGGGAAGCTCACGCTCGGCCACGGCGTGCGCCTGCAGTACTTCTCGCAGTACACCGACGACCTCGACGGGCTCGCCGAGCGGACGCTCCTCGAGGTCGTGCAGGCCGCCGCGCCGCCCGACCCGCCCGTGTCGCTCCGGACCCTGCTCGGCTGCTTCCTGTTCACCGGGAACGACGCGTTCAAGCAGGTCAAGGTGCTCTCGGGCGGCGAGCGGGCGCGGCTCAAGATCGCGCGCATGATCCTCCAGCCCGGCAACGTCCTCGTGCTCGACGAGCCGACGAACCACCTCGACGTGCACAGCCAGGACGTGCTGCTCAAGGCGCTCCAGGGCTTCGGCGGGACCGTGATCTTCGTCTCGCACGACCGGCAGTTCGTGCGCGACCTGGCGACCGCGGTGCTCCACATCGAGGGCGGGCGCGCGGCCTTCTACCCCTGCGACTACGAGCAGTTCCGCTGGCAGCGCGCGCAGGCCGCCAGGGCCGGCGCGGTCGCCTGAGACGAGCCGACGCGTGAGGGCCGTGCCTGGCTGACCGACCGGAGGGAGGTCGGCCAGGCGCGGGCCGAGCGCGGAGCGGACCTGCGACCAGCCTCGGGGCGAGCGCGCCGCGGAGTGCGCTGGTCAAACTGGCCGTGGGCGGTTTCAATTGGCCGCGGGGGCGGGGAGGGGGCGATCCCTCCCGGGGGGAGCCATGGCCGTCAAGCTGACGCTCGTGTTCTCGGGCCGGACCCTGCAGCGGTTCGAGTTCCCCGAGTTCGGCCGGCTGCGGATCGGGCGCTCCGAGGAGTGCGAGGTCCACATCGACAACCTGGGGGTATCCCGGTACCACGCGGAGATCCTCCACCAGGACGGGTTCGACGTCCTGCGCGACCTCCAGTCGAACAACGGCACGTTCGTGAACGGCGCCAAGGTCGACGTCCACAACCTGAACAGCGGCGACGTGATCACGATCGGGAAGTACACGATCGAGTATCAGAAGTCGACGCCGGCGCCGCTCGCGGCCGGGGCCGCCCCCGCGGCCGCCGACGGGGCCATGACGATCCAGGTCGACCCGACCTCGCTCGCGAAGATGGCGGCGGGGCAGCGCGCCGCGAAGGCGCGCGGGTTCCTGCTCGTCCAGGACAAGGCCGGGCTCAAGCGCAGCGTGCAGCTCGAGAAGCCGGCCATCCTCGTGGGGGCCGACCCCGACGCGGACGTGCGGCTGACCGGGTGGTTCGCGCCGCGGGTGGCCGCCGTGGTCGTGCGCGACGAGACCGGGTTCCGCCTGCTCGACGTGAGCCCGAGCGGGCGGTCCGTCCGGGTCAACGGGCGGCCCCAGCGCGACGTGAAGCTCGGCGACGACGACCGGATCGAGGTCGGCCGCCTGGCCATGCAGTTCCAGCGCGGCACGCCGGGCGCCGCAGACCTCGTCTGACCGGCGCCCGGGCGGCGACCGACGGCGGGCTGGCGCGCCTCCCGGCGCTCGGGCGGGCCGTGCGCGCCGAGCTGCGCGTCGCGCTCATGGTCGCGCTCCAGTACCGGGCCAGCTTCCTGGCCGAGGCGCTCATGGCGCTCGGCTGGCTCGTGTGGACCCTCGCGCCGTTGCTCGTCGTGTTCGGGCAGCGCGAGCAGGTCGCGGGCTGGGGCTGGAACGAGGCGCTCCTCGTCATGGGGTTCTTCCTGACGCTCCAGGGGATCCTCTCGGCCGTCGTCGACCCGAACCTGCGCGCCGTCGTGGAGCAGGTCCGCGACGGGTCGTTCGACTTCGTGCTGCTCAAGCCGATCGACGCCCAGCTCCTCGTGAGCGTGCACCGGCTCCAGCCGACCGAGCTCCCCCACGCGCTCGCCGGGCTGGGGGTCGTGGCCTGGGCCGCGGCGCGGCTCGAGGCCCCGCCCGGCCCGCTCCTCTGGGCCGAGGGCGCGCTGCTCCTCCTCGTCGCGACCGTGATCCTGCACGCGGTGTGGACGGTCGTCGTCGCGACCTCGTTCTGGTTCGTGCGCGTCGACAACCTCTCGGCGCTCGTGCACAGCCTGCTCGACGCGGGCCGCTGGCCGCTCCCCTTCTACCGGGGCGCCGTGCGCGCGCTGCTCACGTTCGTGCTCCCGATCGGGCTCATGACGACCTGGCCCGCGCTCGCGCTGCGCGGGCTGCTCGAGCCCGGGCAGCTCGCGCTCGCCTGCGCGCTCGGGCTCGGGTTCGCGCTCGGCGCGCGCCTCGTGTGGCGCTGGGCGCTCCGCCACTACACGTCGGCGTCGTCGTGAGGGCGTGGAACACGTGGTCGCCGACGCGGGTCCAGTCGTGGAGGGGCATCGTCCGCAATGTGCACCCGCCCTCGGCCGGGCGCCGCCCGCGCGCCCGAGCCCGGGGGCCAGGACGGCCGATCGGCTACCCTCCTCCGCGGCGACCAGGGCGGCGGCCCGGGGACGGGCGCGGGAGGGGGCACGGTGGGTGACGAACGACCGGACGGCGCTTCGGCGCGGGCCGCCGGCCGCGCCGCGCCCGGTCCGCCCGCGACGCCGGGCGGCGTCCACCTCGCGCCCACGCGACGGGCGCTCCTCGGCGCGCTCGCGGGCGGCGCCGCAGGGCTGGCGGCCGG
>JANJTH010000481.1 GCA_024711205.1 Planctomycetota bacterium
GGGCGCCGGCGCGCGGGGCTGGCGCCCGACCGCCGCGCGCGCGCGCGGCGGGGCGTCGCTCGCCCCCGAGGGGCTGGCCTTCGCCGCCTCGATCGCCGACGACGCCTGGGCCGCGGGCCGCGCCGTGCACCGCGTCGCCGACGACGCCGCGACGATCTCGCCCTCGGCCGACCGGCTCGGGGTCGAGAGCGTGCTGTGCGCCCCGCTCGTGGGCGAGGACGTGCCCGAGGGGGTCGTCTACGTCGACGCGCGCGACCCGCGCCGCTTCGACGCCCCGGCGCTCGCCTTCTTCGACGCGCTCGTGTCGACGCTCGCGACCGCGCTCCGCAACGCCGCGCTCTACGACCGCCTGCGCGCGCGCGCCGACCGGCTCGCGCAGGACGTGACCGGCCGCGAGGCCGAGCTCGTGCGCGTGCGCCGGCAGCTCGAGCGCAGCCGCCCGGGCGCCCCGGGCGGCGCCGAGGGCGAGGACCGCTACGTCGACCTCGTGGGCGCGTCGCCGCCCATGCGCGAGCTGTTCCGCACGCTGCGCAGCCTCGAGGGGACGGGCGTCCCGGTCGTGATCGAGGGCGAGAGCGGCACGGGCAAGGAGCTCGTCGCGCGCGCGATCCACGCCCGCTCGGCCCGGGCCGCGGCGCCGCTCGTGGCCGTGAACTGCGGGGCGATCCCCGAGCACCTCGTCGAGAGCGAGCTGTTCGGGCACGTGAAGGGGGCGTTCACGGGCGCGCACGCCGACCGCCCGGGCCTGATCGAGGCCGCGCAGGGCGGGACGCTCTTCCTCGACGAGCTGGGCGAGCTCCCGCTCGACGCGCAGGCGAAGCTGCTCCGGTTCCTCGAGTCGGGCGAGGTCCGGCGCGTCGGCGCGGGCGACGTGCGCACGGTCGACGTGCGCGTCGTCGCGGCCACGAACCGCGACCTCAAGCGCGCGGTCGCCGAGGGCGCCTTCCGCGAGGACCTCTGGTATCGCCTGGCCGTGTTCCGCCTGCGCCTCCCGCCCCTGCGCGAGCGCCCGCAGGACGTGTCGCGCCTCGTCGAGCACCTGCTCGCGCTCCTCGGCCGCCCCGAGACCGCGCTCACGCCGGCCGCGACGAAGGTGCTCCTCTCGCGCCGCTGGCCCGGCAACGTGCGCGAGCTGCGCAACGCGCTCGAGCGCGGGCTCGCGCTCGCCGGCAAGGGCCCGCTCGACGCCGAGCACGTCGCCCCCGACGAGCCCGAGCAGGGCGCGCCCGCGGGCGACGTCGACCTCTACGAGGTCCCGCTCCAGGACGCCCGCACGCTCTTCTCGCTCCGCTACGCGCGGCGCGCGATCGAGCGCGCGGGCGGCTCGGTCCCCGAGGCCGCGCGCGGCTCCGGCGTCTCGCGCCAGACCTTCTACCGCGTGCTCGCCGACGGCGAGCGCCTCGAGCGCGGCGAGGGCGCGGCGGCCGACCCGGAGGCCTGAGCCCCGCTCGGGCGCCGGCCGGCCGCGGGCCGCTGTGCCCGCTCGCTGCCAGCGCCTGCCGCGACGGGCACGCCTGACGCCACGCGGCCGGTCGATCCCCGGCACCCACGCCTGCCCGTCCTGCCGCCCGTGCGCGACCCGCCCGCGCTCGAGATGGCCAGCTCGGCCTCCGGGCCTCGCGCTCCAAGTCGAGTCGCGCCAGCCCTCGACCGGCGACGATCACCCGTCTCGGGGTCGATCGCTACACTCCTAAGCGAATCGGCCCGGCCCAGGGAGCGCCCATGAGCACGTCCGAACACGGCGGCGGCGATCGCACGTCGCCCACCCCGCCTGCGCGTACGGACCACGACGCGGCCTACGACGCCCTGGCTGGCGAGGCCGCCGCGAAGGCGGCCGCCGCGGGCGCGGCGCAGCAGCCGCCGCCCGCCGCGCCGCGGCGCCGCGGCCCGCTGCTCGTCGGGCTCCTCGTGGCCTGGGCGCTCGCGATCGCCTGGGCGGTCGCGCAGACCGGGCGCTCGCTCCCACCGGTCCCGGCCGAGGCCTACCTCGCGGGCGCCGTGGACGCCTTGCACGCGGTCGCCGACGTCGTCGACGCGGCGAGGGCCAGCGGGCAGCCGCTCCCCGACGAGCTGCGCGAGGTGCAGGCGCTCGACGTCACCTACCGGCGCCTCGACGACGGCGCGTTCGTCCTCGCGACCCGCGCCGAGGCCGAGACGATCGAGCTCGAGGTCCGCGGCGACGTGCGGACCCTCCGCGGCAAGGGGACGGAGGCGTACCGCCCGGAGCGCGGCGGGGAGGGGGGCCAATGAGGCGGTCGGCGCGCAGGATCCTCCCCGGTCGAAGGACCGGCTTCACGCTGCTCGAGGTCTCGATCGTGCTCGTGCTCGTCGGGATCGTCGCGACGCTCGCCGTGCCGAACGTCCTCGCGGCGCGCGCGCAGGCGGAGCAGGCGCAGCTCCACCAGCTCGTCGAGACGATCCGCAAGGCCTGGATCGAGCTGCTCGCGGCGGGTCGCTACGCGATCACGGACCCGGCCCTGAGGGACGTCGACTCGGGCCGCCGAGCCGTGAGGGGACCGGTGTCATTGCCCTTGCCCGGTCCCTTGGGTCCCTATCTCGAGCACCTCGGGCAGGGCAGCCAGACGGTCACTGTGCTCAAGCTCGACGGGCGCGGGGCGCCGATCTTGAGCCGCGACGCCGCGGGCAAGGCCGTCGGCTTCGAGACGGAGTCTGTCATGATCCCGGTGCTCGAGGGCCCGCGCGGTGTCTCGATCAGCACGTCGGTGCTTCAGACCGGCCGAGAGAGCTCGGGACAGCGCAGCCTGCTCGCCCAACGGTTCGATCTGCCGGACTACGCCGTGCAGATCACCCTGCACGCGGAGGAACCCGGCGTCGAGCTCCTGCGTGCCCTCGAACCTCGACTGCGCGAAGAGGGCTTCCGCACGGACCTGAGGTTGTCGATCTCGGGCTCGGCCCGCACGGGCAGACTGAACATCTTCTTCGCGCCCTGAGCCTCCCGGGCTCCGCGAGCCCGGGGAGGGCCCGTGCAGCACATCGTCAGCTACCTGCGAGCCAAGGGCGCCCTCGACGACGCGCAGCTCCGCGCGGTCCGCGCGCGCTGGCGACGCTCCGGCCGGCCGCTCGTGCACGCGCTCGTCGAGCTCGGCCACCTCACGGAGGAGCAGGTCCTCACCGCCCTCGTCGAGCTGACGGGCCTGCCGGTCGTCGACGTCGCAGCGGAAGACGTCGACGTCGCCCTCCTCGGGCGCGTGCCCACCCCGCTGCTCCTCCGCCTCGGCGCCGTCCCGCTCGGCCTCGACGCGTCGGGCCGGGCGCGGGTCGCCACCTGCTCGCCCTTCGAGGTGGTCGAGCTCGAGGAGCTCCAGGGCTACCTGCAGCGCCCGCTCGAGCTCTCCCTGTGCCCCTGGTCGGCGATCCGCGAGACGCTGCGCAAGCACCGCGCCCTCCAGGAGACGATCGCCCAGGGGCTGGTCAAGGAGCTGATCGCCGCCGGCCTGCCCAACGGGACGATCCTCCCGGCGGAGCCGGGCCCCGCGGAGCTCGACGAGCAGGAGGCCGCGGCGGCGGCCGGGACGCCGGAGCCGCGCCGCCCCGAGCGGGACGAGGCGCGCTCCGAGGCGGCCGACGCCTCGCCGATCGTCCGCCTCGCCGACCTGATCCTCGCCGACGCGCTGCGCCAGGGGGCGAGCGACGTGCACCTCGAGCCGCTCGCGGAGGCGGTCCGGCTCCGGTTCCGGCTCCAGGGGGTGCTGCGGACGATCCGCAAGCTGCCGCGGACGATCGGCCCGGCCCTCGTGGCGCGACTCAAGGTGATGTCACGGCTCGACATCACGATCCGCCGCCTGCCGCAGGACGGCCGCCTGTGGTTCCGCTCCGACGGCGACGGGCGGGTGATCGACGTGCGCGTCTCGACCCTCCCCACCGTCGAGGGGGAGAAGGTCGTGCTGCGCCTGCTCGACCCGCGCAGCGTCGACAAGCCTCTCGCGGCGCTCGTCGCCCAGGCCGATCTCCCGCGCTACCTCGCCTTCGTGGAGCGGACGCAGGGCCTGGTGCTGGTCACGGGACCCACCGGCTCGGGCAAGACGACCACGCTCTACGCGACGCTGCGGCACGCGCTCACGGACGACCTGAACTTCGTCACGATCGAGCAGCCGGTCGAGTACCACGTCGACGGGATCGCGCAGGTCAACGTCCGGCCGGAGGAGGGCGCCTCCTTCGCGGGCACCCTGCGGGCGGTGCTCCGGCAGGACCCCGACGTGATCCTCGTGGGGGAGATCCGCGACGGCGAGACGGCGACGACCGCCGTCCAGGCGGCGACGACGGGGCACCTCGTGCTGAGCACCCTGCACACGAACGACGCGGCGTCGGCCTGCACCCGCCTGGTCGACCTGGGCGCGCCCGCGTTCATGGTCGCGGACGCCCTCAACGGGGTGCTCGCGCAGCGCCTCGTGCGCCGCCTCTGCCCTGCCTGCCGGCGGGGCCGGCCCGCGACCGAGGCCGAGGTCGAGCGCCTCGGGGCGGCGGTTCGCGGCGCCACCGTCTTCGACCCGGCGGGTTGCACCGCGTGCGCGGGCGCCGGCTTCGCGGGCCGGCGCGCGGTCCACGAGATCGCCCCCACCACCCCGACCACCCGCCGGCTGATCCTCGAGCGGCAGGGCGACGGTCAGATCCGAGAGGCCCTCCGCGTCGCGGGCGT
This sequence comes from Planctomycetota bacterium, assembly GCA_024711205.1. Classification (GTDB taxonomy): domain Bacteria; phylum Planctomycetota; class J058; order J058; family J058; genus JANJTH01. The sequence goes on from JANJTH010000481.1 coordinate 4,658, forward strand.
CCCCTCCATGTTCTCGGCGGGGCTCGCCCACGCGCTCTGCGGGGAGACCTCGCTCGCGGAGCTCGTCCGGTGCGTGCCCCAGGACGAGGTGGAGCAGGCGCTGTCCTGCGCGGCGTGCGGGGCCGTGCCGCCTCCGGGCGCCAGGCACTGCGTCGGCTGCGGGCGCCCGGTGACGGCCGTTTGCCAGGGCTGCGGCGCGGCGCTCTCGCCCCGCTGGCGTCACTGCGCGGCCTGCGGCGCCTCGCGGCGCGAGACGGACGCGCCAGCGTGAGCGCCCCCCCGGCGAAGGCCGCGGCCGTCCAGGTCGTCCGGGTCCTCCTCCGACAGGCGGGGCAGGAGGTCCGCGAGGAGGCGCTCCTCGGCGCCTGGGAGGCCCTGGCCGCGGCCGGCGCGGAGCCGAGCACGCTCGAGCTCCTGGCCAGGCTCCGCGCCGACGGCGCGCTCGCGGGCAGCCTCCTCGCCTGCGAGCGCCCGCCCGAGCTCGCCTCCACGGTGTTCGAGGTCGGCGCGGCCCCGGGGGCGCCCACCGTGACCGTGGCCCCGCCCGCCCCTGCGCGCGCGCCAGCCGCGACGCCCGAGCCCGCCCGGGCCCCCGCGCTGGGGCCCGGGAGCGGCTGGAGCTACGAGCTCGCCGAGCTGATCGGCGAGGGCGGCATGGGCGCCGTCTACCTCGCGTGGGACCGGGCCCTCCTCCGCCAGGCGGCGGTGAAGCGGCTCCGCGCGGCGGCCGCCTCCGCGGACGAGCGCGACCGCTTCCTCCTCGAGGCGCAGGTCCTCTCCCAGCTCGACCACCCGAACGTCCTGCCCGTCTACGCGCTCGCGAGCGACCCCGACGGGGCCGTCTCGTGCGCGCTGAAGCTCGTGCGCGGGCGGACGCTCGCCGCGGTGATCGAGGAGCACCGCGCGCGGGGCCCCGGCCGCGCCGCGGCGGCGCTGCCCGAGCGGCTCGAGCTCTTCGTCAAGGTGTGCGAGGGGGTCCACTACGCGCACGACCGGGGCGTGCTCCACCGCGACCTGAAGCCCGGAAACGTCATGGTGGGCGCGCACGGCGAGGTCTACGTGATCGACTGGGGCCTGTGCAAGGTCGTCGCGCGCCCCGAGGACCCGGCCTTCGCCGCGGGCCCGCCCGCGGAGCCCGCCTTCGGAGCCCCGCGCGCCGCGCCCGGGGCCGACCTCAGCGTCGGCGTCGTGCTCGAGCGGACGCAGGTCGGGATCCTCAAGGGCACCCCGCTCTACTTCGCGCCGGAGCAGGCGCGCGGGGACCCCGCCGCGATCGGCCCCGCGACCGACCAGTTCGCGCTGGGCCTGATCCTCCACGAGCTCGTCGCGCTCGAGCCCGCCTACCGCGGGCGGACCCTCCCGGAGCTCCTGCTCGAGGCGGGGGACGCGCGGCGGCGCCCCGTCCCGCCGGGGCGCGGGGCCTCGCCGGACCTGCTCGCGATCGTCGACCGCGCGACGGCGCGCGACCCGGCGGCCCGCTACCCTTCGGTGCGGGACCTCGCCGACGACGTGCGCCGCGTCCTGCGCGGCGAGGAGACGCAGGCCCGCCCCGACGACCCGTTCCGCAAGCTTCGCCGCTGGGTCGCGCGGCACGCCGGCGGCGTGCTCGTCGCGGGCCTGCTCGGCCTCGTCCTCCTGGCGGCCGGCGGCCTGGGCCTCGAGCTCCGGCGGCGGCTCGCGGCGGCCGAGGCGGCCGCCGCCGCGCAGGCCCAGGAGGACGAGGAGCACGAGGCCCTGCTCACGCTCCGCGGCCGCGCCGCGCGCGTCGCGCAGCACTTCGCCTGGTACGAGGCGGAGCTCGAGGGCCTCGCGGGCGCCGCGGAGCACGCCCTCGTCGCCGGGGTGGCCGCGGACGAGCCGCGCTACCCGCGCGAGCGCCTGGCCGACCCGGCCGCGGCGCCGCCGGACCTGGCTCCGTCGCCGCTCTACCGCGCCCCGATCAGCCCGGCCTGGCCGCTCTGCGAGGCGGCGGCGGGCGCCGACCCGGCGCAGGTCGAGGACGAGGCGCGGCGCCTCCTGACGATCCGCCCGCGCCTGCTCGACGTGTTCCGCGGGCGCCCGACCCCAGACGGCCCCGCCGCCGGGGCCGCGCCCCGCGCGCGGCCGCTCCGCCCGGGCGAGGCCGTCGAGTGGGCCTACGTCGTGCTCGAGTCGACCGGGTTGATCGTGCTCCTGCCAGGGAGCGCCGGGGTCGGGTGGGAGCCCGGCTTCGACATTCGCACGGTCCCGACCTACCGCGCGGCCAAGGCCGACGCGCTGGCGGGCCGCCTGCGGAGCTGGTCCGCGCCCTACGAGGACCTGCTCGGCCAGGGGCGCCTCGTGACCCGGAACCGCGCGCTGCTCGACCCGGCGGGGCGCCTCCTCGGCGTCGCCTCGCTCGACCTCTCGCTCGACGAGGTGGCGCGCGTCGACCTCGCGCTCGAGCCGGGGGTCCGCTGGGCCGGCCTCCTCGACGAGCGCGGCCGCGTGGTCGTGGCGAGCGACGGCGCGGCGGCCGGCGCCGGCGCCCCTGCGCCGGGCGGCGAGCTCTCGCTCGCGCCCTACGGCCGCCCCGAGGTCGTCGCGCGGATCACCGCGGGCACGGCGCAGGGCCTCGTCCGCGTCGGCGCGAACGGGTCGGCGATCGTGGCCTGGCAGCGGCTCGACCCGTTGCCCTGGACGCTCGCGCTCGAGCTGGAGCGCTGAGGGACCTTGCGGGAGGCCCCGGCGGAGGCCGCCGTGAAGCCAGCGGCCTCGCCCGCGAGGCGGGAACTCCGCGAGCGCACCTGGCGGGGCTGCGCGCGCCGACCGACGGAGCAGGCGGCGTCCGTCGCGAGCGCAGCCGGGCCGACGAGCTGTCCCAGGGCTCCGAGGGGAGGCTCGCCTACCCCCCGCCGAGCTCCTGCGCGCACCAGCGCGCGAACTCGTCGCGCTCCTCGGGGGTCATGCCGTTCTGGTTGCCGAAGGGCATGACCTGCAGGATCACGACCTGCTGGCGGATCGCCTGCGCGGCCGCGCGGATCTGGTCGGGCGTCTCGAGCAGGAGCCCCTTGGGCGGGGTCGCGAAGGCGGGGTAGAGCGGCTGGGTCGCGTGGCACTGCAGGCAGTGCGCGCCCACGAGCTGCTGGATCCGCGTGATCGACACGGGCGCCGCGCCGCCCTCGCCCCCGGACGCGGGCGCCGGGCCGCGCGGCTTCGCGACCACGGCCACGCCGACGAGCAGCAGGAGGACGACCGGCAGGATCCAGTGGGCCGCCTTGCCGCGCTCCTCGAGGTTCACCCAGTGCCGGTAGCCGGCGCCGACGACGCCCAGGAGCGCCAGGATCGCCCAGGCGTGCGGGTGGCCCCACGTGCTCGGGAAGTGCCCGCTGATCATGACGAACAGCACGGGCAGGGTGAGGTAGTTGTTGTGCAGCGAGCGGAGCGCGCCGGCCTTGCCGCGCTCGAGCGGCGGCGGCTGCCCGGCGATCATCGCGTCGACCATGGCGCGCTGGCCCGGAATGATCACGAAGAACACGTTCGCGGCCATCCAGGTCCCGACCATGGCGCCGACGTGCACGTAGGCCGCGCGCGGGCTGAGGACCTTCGAGAGCCCGAAGGCGACCCCGACCCCGAAGGCGAACAGGAGCGCGGCGAGCAGGCGTGGCCGCTCGCGGAGCGGCGAGCGGCACAGGCCGTCGTAGACGACCCACCCGCCGAACACGACGCCCGCGCCCACCGCGACCGCCTGCCAGCCGAGCAGGTCGCGCACGGCCGGGTCGATCATGTAGGCCTTCGCGTTCGACCAGAAGATCAGGACGAGCAGCGCGAACCCCGAGAGCCAGGTCAGGTAGGCCTCCCACTTGAACCAGTGGAGGACCGCGGGGAGCTTCTCGGGCGCGCCCGCGTACTTCTGGACCTGGTAGAAGGCGCCGCCGTGGACGGACCAGACCTCGCCGGCGACGCCCGGCGCGCCGTCGCCCGCGGCGAGCGGGCGGACGGCGTTGTTCAGCCACACGAAGTAGAACGACGCGCCGATCCACGCGACGCCCATGACGAAGTGGAACCACCGCGTGACGAGGCCCAGCCACTCGAGGACGTAGGGATCCACCGGCGCCTCCTCCGCTCGCGAGCGCGGCGGATCGTATACGGGACGCGGGGCGGGGTCAGAGACGAGGGGAGGGAAGAAGGACGCGAAGAGGGGGAGGGGGAAGAGAAGAGGGAGGGCAAGGGCAAGGGCAAGGGCAAGGGAAGAGGGGCAGGGGACCGGCACGAGCGGCGGGGGCGCGGAGCTTCGCTGGGTGCGGGGTGCTCGGGTATCTTGCCGCCGCCCGGGGGCGAGCCCCCGGAGGAGGCGACCTGGCCGTGAGCGTCCTCGCGCTGCGGAGCCGCCGCGTCTGCTTGCCCGACGGGCCCGCGCCCGCCGTCGTCGTCGCCCGCGGGGGCCGGATCGTCGAGGTCCGGCGCGGGGAGGGCGCGCGCCCGCCCGCCGACGCGGCGGAGGTCGGGGGCGAATGCGTGGACCTGGGCGAGGACTGGCTCCTGCCGGCGCTCACCGACTGCCACGTCCACGTCGACGAGCCCGGGCGCACCGCGTGGGAGGGCTTCGCCTCGGCCACGCGCGCGGCGGCCGCGGGCGGGGTCACGCTCCTCGTCGACATGCCGCTCAACAGCGACCCCGTGACGACCTCGCGGGCGGCGCTCTGGACCAAGCTCGAGGCCGCGCGCGGGCAGCTCTGGGTCGACGTCGGGTTCTGGGGCGGCGTCGTGCCGGGCAACGAGGGCGAGCTGGCCGGCATGGTCGACCTCGGCGTGCGCGGCTTCAAGTGCTTCCTCTGCCCGTCCGGGATCGACGAGTTCCCCCAGGCCCGCGAGGCGGACCTGCGCCGGGCCATGCCGGTCCTGCGCGCGAAGGGCGTCCCGCTCCTCGTCCACGCCGAGCTCGAGGACGAGCTCGCCCTGGCCGCGGCGCCCGCGGACCCCGCCGCGCGGCGCGACTACCGGACCTACCTGCACTCGCGCCCGAAGGCCTGGGAGGACCGGGCCGTCGCGCTCGTGTGCGCGCTCGCGCGCGAGACGGGCTGCCGCGCGCACGTCGTCCACCTCTCGTCGTCGACGGCGCTCGAGACGCTGCGGCGCGCCAAGGCCGCGGGCGTGCCCGTGACCGCCGAGACCTGCCCGCACTACCTCGGCCTCGCGGCCGAGGAGGTCCCCCCGGGGGCGACCGAGTTCAAGTGCGCGCCGCCGATCCGCGAGCGCGACAACCAGGACGCGCTGTGGGCCGCGCTCGCCGACGGCACGCTCGACTTCGTGGTCACCGACCACTCGCCGTGCGTGCCCGCGCTCAAGCGCCCCGAGACGGGCGACTTCCTGGGCGCGTGGGGGGGCGTCGCCTCGCTCCAGCTCGGCCTGCGCTCGGTGTGGACGGCGGCCCGCCGCCGCGGCGTGCCGCTCGAGCGCGTCGTGGCGTGGACGTCGCGCGGCCCGGCCCGGTTCCTCGGGTGCGAGCGCCGCGGCCTGATCGCGCCCGGCGCCGAGGCCGACCTCGTGTGGTTCCGCCCCGAGGGCGAGGTCCCCCTCGACCCGGCCACGCTGCTCCACCGCCACCCGACGACGCCGTGGGCCGGGCGGCCGCTCGCGGGGACCGTCCGCCGGACGTGGCTGCGCGGCGAGGTCGTCCACGACGGCGGGCGCGTCGACGGCCCGCCGCGCGGGCGGGCCTGGCTGGGCCGCCGGGACGCGGACCTGGCCGCGGGAGGGATCGCGTGAGCGACGTGCAGGCGTTCGCGGGCTTCGTGGACCTGGCCTCGCGCGCCGCGGGCGGCGCGGCGCTGCTCGCGAGCGACGACTTCTTCGCCGCGGCCGAGCGCCTGATCGACCCGAAGCCGGCCAGGTTCGACCCCACGACCTACACGGAGCGCGGCAAGGAGATGGACGGCTGGGAGTCGCGCCGCAAGCGCGTCCCCGGGCACGACTGGTGCATCCTGCGCCTGGGCGTCCCCGGGCGCCTGCGCGGCGTCGACGTCGACACGTCCCACTTCCTCGGCAACCACGGCCCGTTCGCGAGCCTGGACGCGTGCGCCGTCCCCGCGGACACGCCGCCCGAGGCCCTGCGCGACGAGGTGACCTGGACGCAGGTCCTCCCGCCCGCGCCGCTCGCCCGCGGGGCCCACAACCTCCAGCCGATCGCGTCGGAGGGCCGCTGGACGCACGTGCGCCTGAACATGTACCCCGACGGCGGGATCGCGCGCCTGCGCGTCTACGGCGACCCGCTCCCCGACCCGTCGGATGGCGCTCCAGGCGCGAACCCGGGCGACGGCCTGATCGACCTGGCCGCGCTCGCCCGCGGCGGGCGCCCGCTCGCGTGCAGCGACATGTTCTTCTCGCCCATGCAGAACCTGCTCCTCCCTGGCCGCTCGACCTACATGGGCGGCGGCTGGGAGACGCGGCGCAGCCGCCCGCCGGGCGAGGACTGGATCGTGGTCGCGCTCGGCGCGCCCGGCCGCGTCGAGCGCGTGACGCTCGACACGGGGCACTTCAAGGGCAACTACCCCGACCGCGCGCTGCTCGAGGGCCTGTACTGGCCGGGCGCCCCGGCGCCGGCGCTCGTGAACGTCCCGGGCGGGCACCCCGACTGGCGGCCCGTCACGGCCTGGACGAAGCTCCGCGCCGACGACGAGCGGACCGTGCCGGCCACGGACCCGGGCCCGTTCACGCACGTCCGCCTGCGGATCGTCCCCGACGGCGGCGTCGCGCGCCTGCGCGTGTGGGGCCGGCCGGTCTCCGCGGCCGAAGGGCCCGGCGCCGGCGACCCGCTCCTCCGCTTCGTGAACGCAGGCCCCGAGGCCGAGGTCGCGGCCGCGCTCGCGCGCTGCTGCGGCGCCCGGCGCTGGGTCGCGGGCGTGCTCGCGGGCCGGCCCTACGCGAGCCGCACGCACCTGTTCGGCCAGGCCGAGGTCGTGTGGTGGCACCTGGGCGACGGCGACTGGCGCGAGGCGTTCGAGCACCACCCGCGGCTCGGCGCCGACCCGGCGGCGCTGCGCGCGAGGTTCGGAGCGACCGCCGGCTGGTCGCAGGGCGAGCAGCGCGGGGTCGAGGGCGCCGACGAGGCCACGCTCGAGGCGCTCGCCGCCGCGAACCGCGCCCACGAGGCCCGCTACGGGCACATCTTCATCGCCTGCGCCACGGGCCTCTCGGCCCGGGACATGCTCGACCGCCTGGAGGAGCGCAAGGGCCTCGAGCCGTGGGCCGAGCTCCGGCTCGCCGCGGGCGAGCAGGCGAAGATCACGCGGCTGCGGCTCGAGAAGCTCGCGGCCGAGCTCCCGGCCTGAGCCGGCCTCGCGCGCCCGCCCCCGCCCACCCGGCCCCCGGAGCACCCACGGAGCACCCACGGCATGAGCTCGATCAGCACGCACGTCCTCGACCTGGCCCGGGGCGGCCCCGCGCCCGGCGTCCCCGTCGTCCTCGAGCGGCTCGAGGGCGAGGCCTGGGTCCCCGTCACGCGCGGCGTGACGGACGCCGACGGCCGCGTGAAGGACCTCGTCCCGCGCGGCGGCGAGGCCACGGGCACCTACCGGCTCACGTTCGAGACCGGCGCCTACTTCGCCGCGATCGGGACGCGCGGGTTCTACCCGTTCGTCCCCGTCGTGTTCCACGTCCCGGCCCCGGGCGAGCACTACCACGTGCCGCTCTTGCTCGGGCCCTACGGCTACTCGACCTACCGCGGGAGCTGACCCCATGAAGAGCTCGCTCGACCCGGCCCACACGACCGCCGTCCTCGACCGCCTCGGCGCGGCGAACCTCGCCTTCGCGGCGCTCTACCCGGGCGAGCCCGCGGCGCGCCAGCCCGTGCACACGCTCTACGGCGGCGCGCACCTGTTCAAGGCCGACACGGCCCGGCGCATGGGCGAGCTCGCGCTCGCGCACCTGCGCCGCTACGCGCCGGACCCCGTCGTGTTCGCGCGCGCGCTCGGGCTGCGGGGCGCCGACGCGCTCCCCGACGGCGCGCGGCGGACGGCGTTGCTCGCCGCGCTCGACCGCGACGCCGAGGCCGTGCGCGCGACCGACCCCGACGCCTGGCTCGCGCACGCCGTCTACACGCGCACGGTCAAGAAGCTCGAGACGGAGGCCGTCGAGGACTTCCGGCTCGACTTCGAGGACGGCTACGGCAACCGCCCCGACGCCGAGGAGGACGCCTGCGCGGTCGCCGCGGCGCAGGAGACGGCGAAGGGCCTCGCCGCGGGCACGCTGCCCCCGTTCGTGGGGATCCGCGTCAAGCCCATGACCGAGGAGCTCAAGCGCCGGAGCGTCCGCACGCTCGACCTCTACGTGACGGCGCTCCTCGAGGCGACCGGCGGGCGGCTGCCGCCGCAGTTCTTCATCACGGTCCCCAAGGTCACGATCCCCGAGCAGGTCACGGCGTTCTGCGACCTGCTCGGCGCGCTCGAGGCGGCGCGCGGGCTGCCCGCGGGCGCGCTCCGGATCGAGCTCATGATCGAGGCGACCCAGGCGATCCTCGACGCCGAGGGCCGCTCGACCCTGCCCGCGCTCCTGCGCGCCGCGGGCGGCCGCTGCGTGGGCGCCCACCTGGGCACCTACGACTTCACGGCCTCGGCGAACGTGACCGCGATGTACCAGGGCATGGACCACGCGGCGTGCGCCTTCGCGAAGCACGTCATGACCATGGCCTACGCGAGCACGGGGATCTTCCTCTCGGACGGCGCGACGAACGTCATGCCGGTCGGCCCGCACCGGGGCGACGCGCTCACGCACGACCAGGAGGCCGAGAACCGCGCCGTCGTCCACGCGGCCTGGAAGCTCGCCTACGACAACGTGCGCGTCGGGCTGCGCGACGGCTACTACCAGGGCTGGGACCTCCACCCGGGCCAGCTCCCGATCCGCTACGCCGCCTGCTACGCGTTCTTCCTCGAGGGCCTCGCGGCCGCGAGCGCGCGGCTGTCGAACTTCATCGAGAAGGCCGCGCGCGCGACGCTCGTGGGCGACGTGTTCGACGACGCGGCCACCGGCCAGGGCCTGCTCAACTACTTCCTGCGCGCGCTCAACTGCGGCGCGATCTCGCTCGCCGAGGTCGAGGCCACCGGATTGACCCGCGAGGAGGTCCACGGCCGCTCGTTCGTGAAGATCCTCGAGCGCCGCCGCAAGCTCTAGCCCGAGCTTCCTGACCTGCTCGAGCGGCGACGCCGCGGGCTCGCTCGCGGACCAGAGCACGAGCGACGCCTCCCGCGTCCAAGGCTGCGTGGCGGCCAAGGCGAGTGCGGCTCAGAACCCGACCTTCCAGGCGACGCTCAGCGACCACCCTTCGACGCCCTGACCCCTGATGTACTCGCCCCCGATTCCCATGCGGGTCACCATGGGGAGCTGGCCCGTGACGTCGACGAGCAGGGACGCCTGGACGGCGTAGAGCGAGCGGTAGTCGAGGTTCGCGCCCGCGTCGCCCTCGTAGTGGATGAGCGTTCCGCCCACCGAGGCGAAGAGCGGGCGGCCCGCCACCGCCAGACCGAACAACGGCGCCTCGACGTCGAGTCCGCAACGCATGACCGTCGAGGTGCTCCGCGTCCGCTGCTCGCGGAGCGTCGTGGAGAAGGACCAGGTCCGGAAGAGCGCCACGCGCGCGCGCGGCCCGAGCACGAGGGGGCCGAGCGGGATGCGCGCCGCGACGTCGAGCTCGAAGATCCCGGTCAGCGCCTCGACGCGCCAGCCGACGAGGGTGGGGGTGAACGCCTTCAGCACGAGCCGCCCCGGGTCTCGGCCCGCCGCGCGGGCCACCGTCCGGCTCTCGACGACGGAGGCCCGAGGCTCGAGCAGGAGCCACGCGGCCGGACGCACCAGGAGGCCGGCGCTGGCCCCGACGCTGAACGTGCTGAGCTCGACCCACGCGTCGCCGAGCGCCGCGCGAGCCAGGCTCGTGTCGGGGCGGTCCTCGGCGACGACGTAGCCGGCGCTCACGCCGAGCACTGGCTGGAGGAGCGCCCGGGCGTCCTCGCCGTCCCTCTCCGCGTCGCGGTCGTCCCGCTCGGCGGCGGTCGGGGGCACGAAGGGGTCGCCGAGGAAGGGCCTGCCCAGCTCGATCGGGAGCGGCACCTTGACCTCGACCTTGTTGAGGTCGACCCGGTCCCTGCCGAAGCGGTAGGACGCGCTGTCGAGGCCCGGGCCCGACGAGAGCGTGATCACCGTCCCGATCGCCTGGGACAGGGCGTCCTCGACGGCGTCGCCACGCGCGGTCGTCCCGGAGACCGCGAGCGCCACGAGGAGGAGCGCCGCCCAGGAGAGCCATCGCGCGGGCGCGCGATCGGGACTGGACATGAGGGTCAGCGCCAAGAGGCCCGGAGGTTCCGGAGCAGGCCGTCCGTGGCGTCCACCCGCACCAGGCCCGAGCGCGGCAGCTCGAGGTCCATGGTGACGTAGACGACGCAGCTCACCGCGCCTGCGAAGACGACCCGATGGAAGCGGGTGGACCTGGAGGCCCCGAGGCCCCAGCCCGCGACCAGCGCCGCGAGGCACCCCATCCCGACGAGCAGAACGTACACCATGACCGGCGGGTGGAAGCTGGTCACCGCCAGCCGGGAGTCGGCCACGTCGAACGCCTCGTTCAGCGCCTGGAGGAACAGCGCCGGGCCGGGCCCGCCGCCGCGCGTGGCCTCGACGGATGCGCTCCACAGCGCCGCCCTGGGCGCGTTCGCCGCCTGGAGGAGCTCGGCCAGCTCGCCGTGGCCCTGGTGACGCTCCTCGTAAGCGACGAGGCGCGCGTCGACGTAGCGCCGCAGGTGGTCGCGCACGCCCGGATGCGCCGTCTCCGGGAGGAGGTCGACCCGGAGCCACGCCGTGCCCAGCGCGTTGGCCTCGGAGAGGACGAGCGCGCGACGGAGGTCGAAGCGGCTCGCGGCCCCGGAGAAGGCGAAGGCCAGGAGCAGGCCGCAGAGCGCGAAGATCGCGCCCTCGATCGCCGCCAGCCCGGCGCGGGCTCCCTCCGGCTGGTCCCCGGCCGCCGCGCGCAGGGCGAGACGGCTCCCGGCCTCGAGGCAGGCCAGCATCCCGAAGAGGAGCGCCAGCGGCATGGCCACGACCCACCCGACCGTCATGTGCCCCCCCGGGAGACCGTCCCAGCGCCCCCGAACGACGCTCGGATTGTCAGCAGGCGCGGCGCACTGGCGCAAGGACGAGCGATCGCGCTCGGGCGCGGATGTCCCCGAGGGTGCGTCCGAGGCGTCTACGCGGACTGCCCCTGGGCGGCCGCTCCAGATTCGTGGTCCGTACGCGCTGAACGGGCGCTGGGCTCCTCCAGGCGGCCCTCGACTTCAGAGTTCAGCAGGTCCCGTGTCAGTCACCTGACGGACTCGCGGGGGGCGGGTCGGCGGCGTCGAGGAGGAGGAACAGGGCGTCGTCGAGGAACGTGGGGTTGGCGACGATCCCCATGTGGTCGGCGCTCACGAAGTGCACCGAGCGCCAGTCGGAGACGGGGTGGAGTCGACCGGGCGCGGAGACCGCGCGGCGGTCGAGCAGCACGCTGCGGCGAGTGACCCGGCCGTCTCCGGGGGCCAGCTGAAGCCGGGTCCGCTCCCCGGTGGCCGGGTGCACCGCGAGGGCGGCCTCCGTCGGGATGTCGTCCCCCACGAACAGGTGAATGTGCAACGACGGAGGCGGGGTCGCCGGGCGGTCCAGGGCCGCGTGAAAGCGCGCCGCGCGCCGCAGCTGACGCGCCAGGTGATCGCGCGCGAGGGCCCGACGCGCGGCCTCGTCGCCGATCTCCGGCAGGAGCTGCGCGAGCACATCGGCCTGGTCGGGGTCGAGCAGACCCCAGCCGAGCCGGTTCCAGATGGCGACGTCGTAGAGGTCGACCGGGGTGCGCGTCGTGCTCCAGACCACGCTGCCGTCGTCCGTCCGCGGCAGCAGCATGTAGACCGACGAGAACGTGCCGATGAGCCCGGCCGGGTACCGCGGCAGAAGCCAGGCCGGCTGGTCACCGTCGAGCAGCGCGGCGAGCGCGGTGGTGGCGCCGCCGTTGGGCGTGGCGACGAGCAAGGCGCGGCGGACGAAGCGAGCGCCGGCCCACGTGACCTCGGGGAGCGCCCCGTCGTCGGCGAGCGGGGCATCGCCGTACCGCAGGTACCAGCGCACCAACAGACCGCCCATGGAGTGGGCCACGAGGTCGACGCGGTGGTCCGGGTCCCTCGAGCGCTCCACCGCCGCGAGGATCGTCCGATGGAGCCGGGCGGCCTCGACGGTCAGGTCTCGCCGCCAGTCGTAGCCGTGCTCGACGATCGGGAAGTCGCCGCGCTCGATCCGCTCGAGCGGCAGGGCCAGGTCGCTCCTCACGGATGCGTCGGGCTCGATCAGGTGCGCCAGGAGCCCCTCGAACACGCCCGCGTAGCCGCGCGCCCGGACGGTCTGGCCGGCCAGGGCGACCTCCACGCCGAGGAGCGGCGACCCGGGCTGGAGGTCATCCTCGGCCGTCGCGCTCGCGCCGAGCGCCAGCGCGAGCCTGCGCACCACCTCGCGGTCCTCGACGTCGGGGGACCCCGCGCCCCAGCCGCCCCAGTACCGCGCCCCGTCACGCGGGTCGACCAAGCTGCTGCCCTCGATCCCGGGGACGAAGAGGATCGTCGGCGCGCGCGCGCTCGCCCGACGGGCCTCGACCGCGTAGACCTCCGCCACCCCCTCCGCGCTGCGCCCGCCAGCGCACGACGCGTGGAGGGCGGTTGCCAGGGCGACGAGCGCACGCGCGCACCGCACACCTGTCGTCGTCTTCAGGCCGGTCCCGGCGCGTGACGGGCAGAGCGGCCACGAGGTGTGACGACGACTCGAGGCCCTCGCCTCCTCCGTCCCGCAGGAGGCGCTCGAGGCCTGGAGGTCGCTCCCGGTCATGGAGTGAAGTATGCCCTGAAGGTGACCGTGGTGGGCGCTGCTAGTCGATCGGCAGGGGGCAGCCGTGCGCCTCGATCACCTCGGGCTCGACCGGGGCGTCGGCGAGGACGGCCGCGAGCGCCCGGTCGAGGTAGTTCGTGCGGCCGAGGTAGCCGATCGACGCGTCGTCGTCGATCGCGCCCTCATAGCGGAGCACGCCGCGCGCGTCGAGCACGACCACGTGGGGCGTCCGCTCGACGCCGTAGGCGCGGGCCACGCGCCCGGTCGGGTCGAGGAGGATCGGCTGCTCGAGGCGGAGCCGCTCGCGCGCGCGGCGGAGCCGCTCGCGGTCGGCCTCGCGGCCCGAGGCGATCGTCCACCACACGACCCCGTGCTCGCGGTACTTCTTCACGAGCGCCGGGACGACGTCGTTGCGGTCGCGGTACTTCGCCACGTACGGGCAGGTCGCCGCGATCCACTCGAGGACGACGACCTTCCCGCGCACCTGCGCGAGGTCGTGACCCTTGCCGCCCAGGTCCTCGAGCCGCACGGGCGGGGCCGCGCGCCCGACCCGCTCGCCCGCGCCGGCCCTCGCCTCCGCCTCCTGGGCCCACGCGGGCCCGACGAGGGGGCCTCGCGGCGCGGCGAGCGCGCCGGCGCTCGCGAGGAGCCCGCCGAGCGCGCCCGCGAGGGCGCGACGGCGACGGCGGTGGCGGACGAGGGCCGAAGGGTTCACGCGGCGCGCGCCCCCGCGTCGAGGCTCAGCTCGAGGAGCAGGTGGATCTCGGCCGCCAGCTCGGCGTCGACCGCGTCGCCGGCGTCCTCCTCCCGCGCGAGGTCGGGCTGGACCTTGCCTTCGTCGTCACGCCGCCGATCGCTCCGCGCCACGTGGACCTCCCGGCCCCCGGGGAAGTCCAGGGCGCCGCCGGTCCGACAGTGCAACGGGCGGGCCGCCGCCCTCCGGTCGGAGGGTCGAGGGTTACGCGGACCCGCCGGAACGGATCGTTCGATCCCGGCCGCCGGTTGGAACGTCTCGTTCCCCCTCGTCCTCGTCGTCGTCCCCGCCGTCACCGAGGTCCGGGTCGACGGGCTCGCTCGGGTCGATCAGGCCATACTTCCGCAGCTTGCGGAGGAGGGTCGGGCGCGAGACGCCGAGGAGCGAGCAGGCCTTGCCGCGGTGCCCCTGGGCGAGCTCGAGCGCGCGCCGGACGTGCTCGCGCTCGACCTCGACGAGCGTCGGGAACCGCTCCGCCGGCCGCGGCGGGTCGCGCACGACGCCCGGGCGGCTCGGGCCCGCCGCGCCCGGCGGCCGCGCGACGGGGCCCGTCCCGCGCACGGCGTGGCGCTCCGTGGGTGACCGGGCGGGAGGCTCGGCGAGCGGGCCCCGGCCCGCGCCGGGCGATCCCGCCCCGGCCTGCCCGGCGCTGCCCGTCCTGGGCTGGGTCGGCGGCGGCGGCGTGCGCGTGGGCG
>JANJTH010000325.1 GCA_024711205.1 Planctomycetota bacterium
GCCCCGCCACGGGGGGGCCCGCCGCGCGCTCCGCCCAGGGGCCGCGCGCGACCGCGCGCGCGCCGCTGCGCGGGGACGTGAGCGACATGCCGGCCCCCACCACGGCCAGGAGGCCCGCGGCGCGCGCCACGAAGGCGAAGCGCTGCCACCAGGCGCTCCGGGCCGAGCGGGCCTGGAGCGCCCGCTTGCGCTCGTCGAGCTCGAGCTCGGACAGCCGCGCCATGACGCGCGGCACGAACAGCGCCGAGGGCCGGATGCGGGGCAGGCCGCGCACGGCCTCGACGACGCGCGTCAGCGCCGCGCGGTCCCGGCGGCAGGCGGCGCAGCCCGCCAGGTGGGCCTCGAGGCGGTCGGCGGCCGGCCCCCCGAGCGCGCCGTCGAGCCCGGCCGACAGCTCGGCGGCGAGCTCGGCGCACGCGCCCTCGGGGGCGTCGGCGGGGGTGAGCGCCGGGCGCGCGGGCCCGGGCGCCGGCAGCTCCGGGAGCGTCGCGAGCGGGTCGTCCGCGAACGGGTCGGCCACGACCGGGGCGGCGACGCGAGGCCGGCGCGCGACCGCCGGGTCGCCGTCGAGCCGGGCCATGACCTCCGCGGCGAACAGGGCGGCCGGCGCGACGCGCGGCAGACTCCGCACGAGCGTTGCCGCGTGCTCGAGCGCCTCGCGCTCGGCCCGGCAGCCGGGGCACGAGGCGAGATGCTCCGCCAGCTCGGCGGCCGCGTCGGGCGGCAGCGCCGCGTCGAGGTCGGCCGACAGGTCCTCGAGGCGCTCGGGGCAGGCCGTCATCCGCGCCGCTCGGCCGCCGCGAGGCGGTCCTTGAGCGCGAGCCGCGCCCGGTGGATCCTCGACTTCACGCTCCCGATCGGCGCCTGGAGCACCTCGGCGATCTCCTGGTAGCTGAGCCCGTCGATGTCGCGGAGCAGGATCACCTGGGCCTGCTCGTCGTCGAGCTCGGCGATCGCCCGCTGCACGACCGCCTGCTCGTCGTGGCGCATGGCCTCCGCGGACGGCTCGTAGGTCGTGTCGGGCGGGTCCTGCCGCCGCTCGTCGTCGCCCCCCGCGCCGCCGTCGAGCGATCGCACGCGGTCGTGGCGGCTCCGCTTGCGCCGGGCCGAGATCGCCTCGTTCGTGGCGATCCGGAACAGCCAGGTGAAGAAGCGGCTGTCGCCCTGGAAGCGCTCGAGGCCGCGGTAGGCCTTGATGAACACCTCCTGGGCCACGTCGTGCGCGGCGTCCGCGTCGCCGACGCCTCGCGCGCAGATGTTCACGACCCGCTCCTGGTAGCGCCCGACGAGCGCCGCGAACGCGTCCCGATTGCCCTCGCGCGTCTGGACCACGAGGGCCAGATCATCGAGCGTCTCGAGCTCCACGGCGCCCCTTCCCCGGGTAGGACGCGGCCGCCGCGCGGGCGGTTCCGCCTCCCCTCCCCACGAGTGCCAACTCCTGGCCCGACCTGGACGTCGGACCCCACCACCCGGAGGCACATTCTAGGGGCGCCCGCCGGGGGCCGCGACCCGCCCCCGGCCCGGGGTCGCCTCCGTAAGATCCGGCCCGCCAGCGACGGACCCGGCCCCGGCGGCCGCCGCCTGCCCACCCGGCCCTGGCGAGGAGCCCCCAATGCCCGACCTGACGACGCTCGAGGTCTCGGACGGCCTCGCCGTGATCACGCTCTGCAACGCGCCCGCGAACGGCTACTCGTACGAGCTCATGCGGGCGCTCGACGCCCACGTCCTCGAGGCCCGCTTCCGCGAGGACGTCCACGCGATCGTGCTCACGGGCGCGGGCGAGAAGTTCTTCTGCGCCGGCGCCGACATCGAGGCGCTGCGGGCGATGTCCCCGGGCTTCAAGTACAACTTCTGCCTGCACGCGAACGAGACGCTGCTGCGGCTCGAGCAGACCCCCAAGCTCGTCGTCGCGGCGCTGAACGGCCACACGGTCGGCGGGGGGCTCGAGGTCGCGCTGGCCTGCGACCTGCGCCTCGCGCGCCGCGGCGCGGGCAAGCTCGGGCTCCCCGAGGTGAAGCTCGGCGTCCTGCCCGGGACGGGCGGCACGGTCCGTCTGACCCGCACGGTCGGCCGCGCCCGCGCGCTCGAGCTCATGGTCACGGGGCGCCTCGTCGACATGGACGAGGCGCGCGACCTGGGGCTCGTCCACGAGGTCCTCGACGCGCCCGACCGGGACGGCTTCCTCGCGGCCGTGCGCGCGTGGTGCCGCAAGCTCGTCCCGCCCGAGGGCGCCTCGAAGGCCGTCGGCGCGATCAAGCGCGCGGTCCACGGCGGCGCGGACGTGGGCCTCTACGAGGCGCTCGGCCTCGAGCGCGAGCTGCAGCAGCAGCTCTTCCTGGCCGACGACGCGCGCGAGGGGCTCGCGGCGAACCGCGAGCGCAGGCCGCCGCGCTTCACGGGGGCCTGAGCGGAGCGAGCTCCACACGAGCCGTCGGGCGGGCGTCGGCGGGCCTGGTCAGTCCTCCTCGAGCAGGTACCGGGCGCCGACGACGCGCACCCCGTCGCGTACGACGTCGACCGGGCCGCCCGTGAGCGCGAGCGCGCGCCGCCCGTCGGGCAGCCAGCGGAGGCGGAGGGCGTCGGCGCGCGCGCGGAGGGCGGGCCCGTCGAGCTGGAGCCCGCCGTCGAGCCGCGCGTCGACGAGCGCGCGCCGCCCCCGCACGGCGGCCGGGGCGCCCGCGTCCTCGAGGAGCCGCGGCAGGTCGAGCGCGACGTGGGCCGGGCCGCGGCCGGCGACGGCGTACGCGCCGTCGTCGAGCTGGAGCCCGGCGCTCCAGGGCGGGCTCGCGTCGACGAGCACGCGCCGGCGCGCCGGGTCGAGCACGAGGTCGAGCGCGGCCGCCTCGACCCGCTGCTCGGGGCCGAGCGCGGCCGACACGGGTCGGGCCCCGGTGAGCCGGGCCACGCCGACGCCGGCGTGGCCCTCGAGCCGGCCGCCCTCGAGCGCGAGCGTCTGGACCAGCTCGCGCCCGGGCTGGCGCACCGCCGTCGCGCGCACACCGTCCGGGCCGCCGGCGGCGAACCAGCCGACCGGGGGCGCGCTCGTCGTGACGTCGAGGACCGGGCGCGGGGCGCCCGGGGGAGGGCGCGGCCCGGCGTCGCGGCCGCGCGCCGACGGACGGCGCCACAGCTCGAGGGCGACCCAGCCCGCGCGGAGGCCCGGCGCGCGGAGGTCTGCGCGACGCGCGTCGTCGTCGCCCCAGGCCTCGACGCGCCCCCACGCCCCGACCCAGGCCCGGTCGAGCCCGGCCACGGGGGCGAAGCGCGCGCGCAG
>JANJTH010000345.1 GCA_024711205.1 Planctomycetota bacterium
GGCGGGGGCCTCGAGCGCCTCGTCGAGCGCCGCCGCGAGCGCCGCGCCGTCGGCGTAGCGGCGGGTCGGGTCCCGCGCGAGGCAGCGCAGCGCGACCGCCTCGAGGGCCCGCGCGAGGGGCCCGTCGTGGCGGCGCGGCCAGCGGCGCGAGGGCGGGACCGGGTCGCCCTCGACGACGAGGCGCAGCGTCTCGAGGACGGTCGGGGCCTCGAAGGGCGGCGACCCGGTCAGCGCGGCGCAGAGCGTCCCGCCGAGCGCCCACACGTCCGACGGCGGCCCCACGCGCGCGAGGTCGCCGTTGGCCTGCTCCGGGGCCATGTAGGCCGGCGTGCCGAGGAGGGTCCCCGAGCGGGTCGCGGTGCGCTCGAGGTCGGCGAGCTTCGCGAGCCCCAGGTCCGCGACGACGGGGCGGCCGTCGCGGCGCAGGAGCACGTTGCCGGGCTTCAGGTCGCGATGGACGACCCCGGCCGCGTGGAGGCGCCCCACGGCCCGGGCCACGGCGGCGAGCAGGGCGCCCGCCGCGGCGGGCGGGAGCGGGCCCTCGCGCGCGAGCCGGTCCGCGAGGGTGCCGCCGTCGACCCGCTCGAGCACGAGGTAGGGCCGCCCGGCCTCCACGCCGACGTCGAGCGTCTGCACGATCCCCTCGTCCCGGAGGCGCAGGGCCGCGCGCGCCTCGTCGGCGAGGCGCGCCAGGGCGCGCTCGTCGACGCTCGCCGGGTCGAGGACCTTGAGCGCCACGGGGAGCCCGTCCGAGGCGCGCCGCGCGGCGTAGACGACGCCGACGCCGCCCCGGCCGAGCTCGCCCTCGAGCACGTAGCCCGCGAAGCTGGCTGGCGGCACGTCAGAAGCCCCGGCGGAACGGCCGGAGGTGGCGGCGCGTGCGCTCGAGCCCGAGCAGCAGGTCCTCGAGGGCCGCGGCGACCTCGCCCGCCGATCGCGGACGGGCGGCCGGCTCCTTCGCGAGCAGGCGCCCGAGCAGGTCCTCGAGCGCCGGGGGCCAGGGGGCCCCCGGCGCGGCCTCGCGCAGCGGGCGCGGGGCCTGGCGCAGGTGCGCCTGGACCCACGCGCCCGGGGAGCGGGCCTCGAACGGCGAGCGACCGGCGAGGCAGCGGTAGAGCACGAGCCCGAGCGCGTAGAGGTCGGCGGGCGGGCCGACCGGGTCGCGGAGCGCCTGCTCGGGCGAGAGATACTCGGGGGTCCCGGTGACGCCGCCCTCGTCGGACTCGAAGACCTTGTCCTTGAAGTCGCCCAGGTCGCCGATCAGCGCCAGCCCGAAGTCGGTCAGCTTCGCCGTGTTCCCGTCCTGGGAGACGAGGATGTTCGCGGGCTTCACGTCGCGATGCACGATCCGGGCCTCGTGGGCCGCGGCGAGCGCGCCCGCGACCTGGCGGCCGAGCTTGAGCGCCTGCCGGAGCGAGATGCTCCCCTCGGCCGCGAGCACGGCCTCGAGGTCGCTCCCGTCGAAGAACTCCATCGCGAGGTAGGGGCGGCCGTCGGGGGTCGCCCCGGCGTCGAACACGTCGATCACGTGCTCGTGCGAGAAGAAGCCGTTGGCGAGGATCTCGCGCCGGAAGCGGGCCAGGACCTCGTCGCTCGCGCCGGCCGGGACGAGCTTGAGCGCGTAGGGCCGCGGGTCGGCCTCGCGGTCGGCGAGCCACACCGTCGCCATGGCCCCCTCGCCGACCTTGCCGCGCAGGCGGTAGGGGCCGACCGTCGTGCCCACGAGCGGCGCGGCGGTGTCGACCCACTCGGGGATCGCGAACGGGGGCGGGGCCGCGGCCGCGGGCGCGAGCCCCTGCGCGGCGCGGTCGAGCACGGCGGTCGCCTCGGCGGCGACCGGCACGGCCGCGGCGGCGGGTGGCTCGAGGGCGGGGGCGGCGTCCGCGCTCGCATCCGCGGCGTCGAGGCGCTCGAGCGCGGACCGGAGCCAGGCCTCCTGCTCGTGGTCGAACGCGAGCTTCGCCTGGAACCGGCAGCGGGCCTCCGCGTCCGGGGCGAGCGCGCCGCGCGCGACGAGCGCCGCGCCCGCCTCGGCCGGGTCGTGCGGGTCGCCGGGCGGCCCGAGCCGCGCCGCGACCTCCGGGGCCGGCGCGCCGGCTTCGACGGCGAGGCCCGCCCACAGCGCGAGGAGGCGCCGCCGGCGCAGGCGGGTCACCTCGGCCCAGGTCCGCTCGGCCTCGTCGCGCGTCACGAGGCCGCGCGCGAGCAGGTGCCCGAGGAGCGTGCCCCCGGGGGCCTCCGACGGGGCCGGGGCGCGCAGCGCGGCCAGCGCGGCCCGGATCGCGGGGCGGAGGTCCGGCCGCGCCCGGTCGAGGATGCGCGCCGCGTGCATGTCGCCGGGCTGGATCACGCTGGCCGAGTATCCCACCCCCCCGCGCGGCCGCGCAGGTGGCATCCGGGCGCGCGGGCGCCTGGCCGCGCGGGCCGGGCCGTGCCATCGTCGAGGCGGCGGCGCGCGCGCGCCGCGCGGGGCGCGGTCGAGATGGCCGACGAAGACGGGCTCGACACGGCGCTCGCGCGCCTGCTCCTCGCCGACGGCCGGGTGCCGCTCGCGTCCCTCCGGTCCGCGCTCGACGAGGCGCGCGCGGGCCGGCCCCGCGCGGGCGAGGCGCGCGGGGAGCGCGACGGCGACGACGGCGACGACGGCGCGCTCACGGCGACGCTCGTCGGGCGCGGGCTCCTCCCCGCCGACGAGGCCGCGCGCTGGCTCGCGCGCGCGCGCGCGAGCCGCCCGGGCGAGTCCGCGCGCACGCCGCCGGGCTCGGGCCCGGGGCAGGAGGGGTCCAGGGGGCGCGTCGCCCCCTGGCAGCCGGGCGCGGTCGTGGCAGGGGTCTACCGGCTCGAGCGCCGGCTCGGGCAGGGCGGCATGGGGGTCGTCCACCTCGCCACCCACCTGCCGACCGGCGCGTCCGTCGCGCTCAAGTCGCTGCCCATGGCGAGCGACCTGGAGCTGACGCTCCGGTTCCAGCGCGAGGGCGAGGCGCTCGCGCGCGTCGACCGGCACCCCCACGTCGTGCGCGTCCACGCCGCGGGGCTCGACGCGGGGCGCCTGTGGCTCGCGCTCGACCTCATGCCGGGCGGTGACCTCGCGGCGCGGTGCGCGGGGGGGCCGCTCCCGAGCGACGAGGTCGTGGCGCTCGGGCGGGCGCTCGCGGCCGGCCTCGCGCACGTGCACGCGCACGGCGTGCTCCATCGCGACCTGAAGCCGGCGAACGTCCTGTTCGACGCGGAGGGCGCGCCGCGGCTCGCGGACTTCGGGCTCGCGCGGCTCGTCGACGAGCGGTCGCTCACGCAGACGGGGCAGCTCCTCGGCACGCCGGCCTACATGGCGCCCGAGCAGGCGCGGGGGGACCGGACGGCGCAGGACGCGCGGACCGACGTCCACGGGCTCGGCGCGGTCCTGTTCCACGCGCTGACCGGCGCCCCGCCGTTCACGGGGCGGTCGGCGCCGGCCGTGCTGGAGGCCGTGCTGCGCGGGGCGCCCCCGCGGGTGCGCGCCGTCCGCCCGGACTGCCCGCGCTGGCTCGCGGCGGTGGTCGAGCGCGCGCTCGCGCGCGAGCCCCGCGCGCGCTTCGCGAGCGCGGCGG
>JANJTH010000346.1 GCA_024711205.1 Planctomycetota bacterium
GCCGGCCGCCGGCGGCCTGGGGGCTCGCCATGCGCGGCGCGCTCGTCGAGCCGGGCGGGCCCGCCCTCGCGCTCGGCCTCGCCGACAAGGACCTCGTTTGGGCCGACGAGGCGCCGCGCCTCTACGCGGAGGCCGCGGCCGCGCAGTGGGACCCGGCCACGGCGATCGACTGGGGCGTGCCCTTCGAGCTGCCCGACGAGGTCGAGGACGCGGTCGTCCAGGTGATGACCTACCTGGTCGAGAACGAGGCCGCGGCGCTCCTCGTCCCCGCCCGCTTCCTCGGGCAGGTCCACCCCCACTTCCGCGAGGTCCAGCAGGTCCTGGCCGTGCAGGCGGCCGACGAGGCCCGCCACGTCGAGGTCTTCACGCGGCGCGCCTGCCTGCGCCGCCACGCCCCGGGCACGTCCACCGTGGGCGGGCGGGCCTCGCTCATGACGCTCCTGGCCGAGCCCGACTTCGCGCTCGCCTCGTTCCTGCTCTCGGTCCTGGGCGAGGGGAGCTTCCTCGCGCTGCTCCAGTTCTTGACCCGCCATGCGCCCGACCCGGTGACCGCCCAGGTCGCCCGGCTCGCCGCCCAGGACGAGGCGCGGCACGTGGCCTTCGGGCTCGCCCACCTGCGCCGCCACGCCGCGCGCGACCCGACCCTGCGCCCCCGGCTGGCCACCGCGATCGAGCGTCGGCACGCCGCGCTGCGGGACTCGGCCGGGCTCAACGGCGACGTCCACGAGGCGCTCGTCGTCCTCGCCGCGGGCGGGCTCGCGCCCGAGCAGATCGCGCGCGGCTGGGGCGCCGTCCGCGCCCTCGAGGCCGAGATGGACGCGGGCCGCCGCCGCCGCCTCCGCGCGCTCGGCTTCGACGAGGCCGCCGCGGCCCGACTCTCGGCGCTCCACACGCGCAACTTCATGTGACCGGCGCCGCGCGGACCGGTCACGCCCAGCGGCCGGGGGCGTCGGGGAGGCAGCCGCGGTGGGCGGCGCGGCGCGGGTCGAGCGCGCGGCGGCGCGCCCACCACAGGCCGAGCGCGTGGTTGCGCCGGGCGTGATGGCGGACGTCGGCCGCCAGGTCGTAGCCCGGCAGCAGGTGATGCACGCCGGCCCGGCCCTCGGGCGCGAACCAGGCCAGGAAGGGGCGGTCCGGGTCGACGTCGAACGGCGCGCCGCGGAGCACCCACGGGCGGCGCGGCGTGGGGAGGAAGCGCCCGAGGTAGAGGTAGACCGAGGAGACGCCGAAGCCGATCACCCAGGTCCGGCCGGCGTCCTCGACCTCGAGCCCGCACTGGAGCTTCGTGCCCTGGAGCGGGCGCCGGATCCCGCACAGGACCGGCACCGGCGCGAAGCCGGCCGCGGCGAGCCGCCAGGCGGTCAGCGCGGACAGGTCGGCGCAGGGGGCCGTGAACGCGAGGTCGGCGTCCGCGGCGACGCGCCGGGGCGAGCGCGCGCAGAAGTCGCGCGCGAGGCGCGCGCGCGACCAACGCCCGCGGAGCGGCTCGTGGGCGGCGGCGCGCACCAGGGCCTCGAGGCCCTCGGGGGCCGGGCCGGCTGGCCCGGGGAGGCCCGGCGCGTCGGAGGACGTCGGTCGGCGCTCGGAGCTCGGGCCCACCCCCCGACGGTAGCCCGCAGAGGCACGCATCGCCTGGCCCGCGGCGCGGGTGGCCGCCACAATGCGGGACGGGCGCCGATGCAGGCTCCCCGAGGCGCCCGGCCCGTGCAGCAGCCATGCCCCTGATCGACCTGCCCGGCCACGACACGGCCCTCGCGCGCAAGCTCCACGCCGAGGGGCGCGTCCCGCTCGACGCGCTCCAGGCCGGGCTCGCGGCGGCGCGCGCCGGCGCGGGCGGCGAGACGCTCGCGCGCTGGCTGATCGAGCGAGGCGCCTTGACCCCGGAGGAGGCCGAGCGCCAGCTCGGGGCGCTGGACGCGCGTGGGGCTGGCCACGCGGACGAAGGGGTCACGAGCAGCGAGGGCGCGCCTGCACGCGGCCCGGCGCTCGCCGAGTCGACGAGCGCGCTCGTGCGGCCGGTCGCCCGCTCGAGCCCCGACGCCCGCCCGCAGGGTCGGCGAGACCTGGGCCCCGGCGCGCTGCTCGCCGGCTGGACGCTCGTGGAGCAGCTCGGCCGCGGCGGCATGGGGGCGGTGTTCCTCGCCCACGACGAGGCGGGCGCCGAGCGCGCGATCAAGGTCCTCCGCGCCGGCGAGGACGCGGAGCTCGAGGCGCGCTTCCTCCGCGAGGGCGAGGCCATGGCCCGCGTGGACGGGCACCCGAACCTCCTGCGCGTGTTCACGGCGGGGGCGGAGGCCGGCTGGCTCTACCTCGTCATGGAGCGCGTCGAGGGCGGCGACCTCGAGGGCGCGCTCCGCCGCGAAGGGCCGCCGCCGCCGGCGCGCGCGGCCGCGCTCGCCCTCGGGGTCGCGCGCGCGCTCGCCCACGCGCACGCGCGCGGGATCCTCCACCGCGACCTGAAGCCCGCGAACGTGCTGCTGGACGCGGCCGGGGCGCCCAAGCTCGCCGACTTCGGCCTGGCGCGCATCGCGGGCGAGGGCCGCCTGACGCGCACGGGCGAGCTGCTCGGCAGCCCCAACTACATGGCGCCCGAGCAGGTCGACGCGTCCAGCCCCCCGGACCCGCGCACGGACGTCTACGGGCTCGGCGGCGTCCTCTACGCGCTCCTGACCGGCAAGCCTCCGTTCGGCGGGGACGGCGGCGGGATCGCCCAGGTCCTGGGTGACGTGCTCCACACGGCGCCGCGGCCGCCCTCGAGCGTGGCCCCGGGCGCGCCGCCCGCGCTCGAGGCGATCTGCCTGCGCTGCCTCGCGAAGGCCCCCGCCGACCGGTTCCCGAGCGCGACCGAGGTGGCGCGCGCGCTGGCCGACTACCTCGCGACGGCCGACGACGCGCCGGCCGGCCACGGCGCCGTCCGCGCCCTCGCCGCGACCGCCGTCGCGGCGGTCGCGCTCGCGGCGACCGCCGTCGCCCTCGCCGCGCGTCCCC
>JANJTH010000461.1 GCA_024711205.1 Planctomycetota bacterium
GGCCGGGGGGGCGACGAGGGGGCGGCCGACGCGGCCGCCCCCGAGGAGGCGTCGACGGTCGAGCTGTTCCTGGCCGAGCACCCGTCGCTCGCCCCCGTGTGGGGCACGGCCCACGGGCAGTTCGCGGGCGCCGGCTTCGACTTCGCGCAGGCCTACAAGTTCGAGGCCGACCACGCCGACACGGCGACGCTGTCCTTCTCGAGCGGCGTCGCGGCGGGGGTCTCGACGGGGGCGGCCAGCTACGACTTCGACGACGTCGCGCGCTCCGTCTCGGTCACGCGGGCCGACAAGGAGAGCGTGAGCGTCGGCCTGGGCGCCTTGACCGAGGACGCGACGCAGGACGGGGACGTGGTCTCGACCTCGAAGCACACGGGGAAGGCGACGAGCACGTCGACGCACCTGGGCGACGCGAGCGAGAAGTCGACCCACGTGGGCAACTCGGACAGCCTGACCATGCACGTCGGCAACGCGGCCTCGCTCGAGCTGTCGGTGGGCACGAGCGTCGCCGTGGGGCTCCGGGCCGGGGTCGACATGGAGACGTCGCTGTTCCTCGGCGACAAGATCGGGCTCGAGGTCATGCTCGCCACGACCCAGTCGGCGGCCGTCGGGCTCGGGGGCGTGCAGAGCCTGAGCGTCACGCTCACGCGCCAGGAGGACGTCTCGGTCGTGCTCGGGCCCAAGGGCGAGCTCGCGCTGAGCATCGGCCCGGTCGCCAACACCTCGCTCGTGCTCGGCCCGACGGTCGAGATGACGCTCGGGATCGGCCCGAAGGACGAGCTCGAGCTGATCACGGCCCCCTACAACTCGCTCCACCTGGGGCTGGCGCCCAAGACCGAGACGAGCCTCGCCATGTCGTACGCGTGCGAGCTCGGGCTGTTCCTCGGCGCGAAGGACTCGATCGACCTGATCCTCGGCACGAAGAACGAGCTCGGGCTCGTCCTCGGCGCCGTGTCGGAGATCAACATCTTCGCGGGCGCGAAGCTGGGGATCGACATCTCGGCCTCGATCATCCTCGAGATCGCGATCGCGGCCGCGGCCGGGATCAAGCTCGACATCTCGGCCGACGGCGTGAAGAAGATCACGATCCCGAAGGAGGACGAGGTCGCGCTCCAGACGACGGTCACGACGCTCCAGCGCCAGGTCTCGAACCTGAACCTCGCGGTCGCCTCGCTCCAGGCGAGCCACTGACCTGCTATCTTCCTGCCCCCCCAGCGCGGGGGACGGAGCGCGCCGCATGACGAACGAGGGTGAGAGCGAGCCGTCGACGTCGGCCCCGGCGCCCGCCGGCGCCCGGTCGCCCGCGCCGGCGGCGCCCGAGGACGCGGGCTACCTGGGCCCGGCCGAGGTCGTGGACGCGGGCCCGGGGCGCCTGCGCGTCCGCCTGCTCGACGCGCCCCCGCTCGACCCCGAGGGGCGCGGGGCCGCGCCGGTCCTCGACGCGACGCTCGCGCTCGCGGCGCCGTTCGCGCCCGGGCCCGGCGACCGCCTGCTCGTGCTCGCGCGCGGCGGGGAGGCCTGGGCGATCGGGGTGCTCGACGCGCCGGCGCGCCTGGGGCTGGCGTTCCCGGGCGACGTCGAGGTGCGCGCGGTCGGCGGCACGCTCACGCTCCGCGGCGACCGCGGGGTCGAGGTCGAGGGCGGCGAGGTCGCGCTCCGCGCGCGCACGCTGCGCGCGTTCGCGGGGACGCTCACCGAGCGCGTCGACTCGGCGTTCCGCTGGGTCAAGGACACGCTCCGCGTGCAGGCCGGCGAGTCGCGCCGCGTCGTCACGGGCGAGGACCTGACGCTCTGCGCGACGTCGGTCACGCTCGCGCGCGAGACGCTCAAGCTCGACGCGCACCAGATCCAGATCGGTCACTGAGGGCCCCCGGCATGCCGCTCGAGGTCGCGCCCCGGTGACGATGCTCCACAAGAACCTGACCCCCTTCTTCTGGGGGCCCAAGGCGACCGCGCGCCGCCCGCGCGAGGTCGAGATGGCCGTGTGCGTGCGCGGCGTGTTCCGGCTCGCGCCGGGCGAGCCGCTCGCGCCGATCGAGGACGCGATCGCGCAGGGCTTCATGTCCGGCGAGCGGTGGGCGCCCGACGACCCCGACAAGCAGGGGCCCGCGGTCCGCCACGACGACTTCGCCGACTGGAAGCCCAGGGCGGACCTCCTGCTCCGCGGCACGTGCCACCCGCCGCGCCGGGGCGACGTCGTGTGCGACGTCGCCTTCGGCGTGGGCGCCTGGTCGAAGACGCTCCGCGTCCACGGGCCGCGCGCGTTCACGCCGGGGCTCCTGTTCGGCGGGACGGTCTCCGAGCCGCGCCCGTTCGACGCCATGCCGCTCACCTGGGAGAACGCCTACGGGGGGCCCGGCTTCCCCGACAACCCGGCTGGGCGCGGGCACGCGGGCCCCGAGCTGCCCACGGTCGAGGACCCCCGCGCGCCCGTCACGCGCGTGGGCCAGCGCGCGGCGCCCGCCACGTTCCTGCCCGTGAGCTCGCTGTGGCCCGCGCGCTGGGGCAAGGTGGGCAAGAACTACGGCAAGCAGTGGGAGGCGACCCGCGCGCCGTTCGTGTCGGACGACTTCGACTGGAGCTTCTACAACGCGGCCCCGCCGGACCAGCAGGTCGAGCACCTGCGCGGCGACGAGGTCGTGTGGTTCCAGCACCTCCACCCGCGGGCGCCGCGGTTCGAGGTGCGCCTGCCCGCGCTCCGCCTGCGCGCGGTCGTGAAGCGCCGCGACGGGACGGTCCACGACCTGAAGTTCGCGCTCGACACGCTGTTCGCCGACACGGACGCCGGGCGGCTCGAGCTGCTCTGGCGCGCGCACTGCCCGGTCACGCAGCTCGACCTGAGCGACGTGCAGACCGTCCTGCTCGCGTCGGAGCCGCTCGCGTCGACGCCGCTCCCGGGCGCGCACTACCTGGCGCTCCTCGAGGCGTTCGAGGCCGACCCGATCGGCATGAAGGACAAGCTCCCGCCCGGGTTCATGGCGGTGGCCGAGGCCGTGCAGGCGGCCGAGAAGGCCGAGCTCGAGGGCGGGCCGAAGCCCGACTTCGCGGCCGTGGCGAAGGCGATGCCCGCCGGGGGCCCGATCCCCGCCTGGGCCGTGGCCGCGCTCGGCACGCTCGACGACCCGCTCGCGACGCTGCGCGGGGTCGCGGGCGCGCTCGGGGTCCAGCTCCCGGCCGACCCGGCCGCGCTCGCGGCGCTCGGCGAGCGCATGAAGCAGACGAGCCAGGACCCGGACGCCCTCGCGACGCACCTCGAGGCGCTCGGGCGCGAGCTCGGGCCCGAGCAGGGCCGGGCGCTCCAGGACGCCGCGGCCAAGCTGCGGGCCACGAAGGGGCTGCCGCCGGCGGCCGCGGACCCGGCCACGACGCTCGAGGCGCTCGCCGGCGGGCTGCCCCCCGAGGCCGGCGCGGGGCTGCGCCAGGCGGCCGCGACGCTCCGCAAGAGCCTCGCCGACGCGCAGGCGGCCGCGGCGCAGGCCGGGCCCGAGGCCGCGGAGAAGCTGGCCCAGGCCGTGGCCGCCGCGTCGGC
>JANJTH010000464.1 GCA_024711205.1 Planctomycetota bacterium
GGCGAAGGCCGCGGCGTCGGGGTCGGGCGCGAGCGCCGCGGGGGGCCCCCCGGGCGCCTGCCAGGCGCCGCCCGGCGTGGCGAAGCCCTCTTCGGCGGGCGCGCGCGCGGCGGGCTCGGCCCCGGTCGGGCCGTCCGTGACCGGGAGCTCCGGGGCGGCCGTCGCGCCCGAGGCGCCGACCTGCGCAGAAGGCGCCGCGTCGGCAGCCGTGGGCGCAGCGTCGGCAGCGGCGCCGGCGGCCGGGGGCGCCGACTCCGCAGCAGCCCCGGCGTCGGGCGCGCGCGCCGCGTCCGCGGCGGCGCCCGGCGAGGGCGTCGCCTCGGTGCGCGCCGTCTCGTCGCCGGCTCCTGGCTCCACGCTCCCTCCACGTCTCTCGCCGCCCGGCGGCGCAGGCGCGTCAGGGTATCCTCTCGCGCCGTGGACGGGCGGCCGCGGACGCGCCGCCGCGCGGGTGGCGGGAGGTGGACATGGGGCCACGCGACGACCTGAAGCTCCGTGTCGGCGTCGGGGCGCTCGCGATCGCGATCGCGGGCGCCGTGGTCGGGGTCGGGATCGGCCGCGCCGACGCCGGCTCGGCCGACCGCTTCGACGCGGGGCGCGCGCGCGCGCGCGAGGCCGACCTCGAGGCCCAGCTCCAGCGCGCCCTCGCCGAGCGCGACGCCGCGATCGCGCAGCGCGAGGCGCTGGCGCAGGAGCTCCAGGCCCGCGGCCCCGCGGTCGACGTGGGGGGCTCGCTCGAGCAGGCGAAGGCCGAGCTCGCGCGCGTCCGGGAGCAGCTCGAGGCGGCCCGCCTCCAGGCCGCGGAGGCGCTCGACCGCGCGACGGCCGAGCTCGAGCGGGCCAAGGCCGAGCTCGGCCGGCTCCGCGGCGAGGTCGACCGGCGCGTCGCCGAGGCGGGCGTCGCCGCCGCGCGAGAGGCCGAGGCGGCGCGCGCCGAGGCGGCCCGCTGGCGCCAGCAGGCCGCCGAGACCCAGGGCCAGGTCGAGGCCCTGCGCCGCGAGGTGCAGGACCTCCGCAAGCAGGTCGAGGAGCTCACGCGGCAGCTCGCCGCGCTGCGTACGCTCCAGGGCTTCGGCCGGTAGACTGCGCGCTCGCCGGCGCCGCGCGCCGGCCCGCGAGGTCGCCGTGCAAGAGCAGCTCAACCGCGTCCGCTGGGCCCACTTCGTGCGCCAGGTCAAGGGCGCGCAGGTCCACGAGGTCTCGGTGTCGCGCCTCGACAAGCGCGACAAGGTCGTCCTGCGCTACCTGGCGAAGGCCCGCAAGGGCCACGGTCAGGCCCAGGGCGAGTGGGTCGTCGCGCGCGGCGAGGGCGGCGACGACGCCCTGACCGCCTCGATCCGCGAGTTCCTCGAGGTCGCGCGCAAGGAGTTCGTCGTGCGGCGCGGGGCCGGGCTCGACGGGGACGCCTTCGCGGACGCGAGCGCCGAGGGCGCGGCGGCTCCGCCCACGGGCTGACCTCCGCGCGGCCTGCGGGGCGAGCGCGCGCGGCCCGCCGAGGCCCCCGCCCGTCGCGCGGTCAGCCCGCGAGGTCGCCGCTCAGCGCGCCGTCCGCGCTCGCCGCGAGGTCCTCGCCCGCCGCGAGGTCGCCACTCGCCGCGAGGTCCTCGCTCGCCACGAGGTCCTCGCTCGCCACGAGGTCCCCGCTCGCGGCGAGCCGCGCGTCGATCCGGGCCACGAGCTCGCGCAGGTCCCCCGCCCGCGCCGACACGACGAGCGGCGCCTCGCGCCACGCCTCCCCGTCGGGCAGGGGCGCGCCCTCGCCCGCGGCGGCGGCGAGGCTCCGCGCGAGCGGCAGGAACGCGTCCGGATCGGCCAGCAGGTCCACCTTGTTCCAGACGAGCAGCTCCGGCCGCGCGCCGTGCCCGAGCGCGCGCAGGATCTCGCGCACCGTCGCGACGCGCTCGAACGCGGCCGGGTCGCTCGCGTCGGCGACGTGCACGAGGAGCGCCGCGCCCTCGAGCTCGTCGAGCGTGGCGCCGAACGCCTCGAGCAGGTCGCGCGGCAGGCGGCGCACGAACCCCACCGTGTCGGAGAACACCGCGCGGCGGCCCGACGGGAGGCGCCGCTGGCGGAGCGTGGGGTCGAGCGTCGCGAACAGCCGGTCCTCGGCCACGACCTCTGCGCCGGTCAGGCGGTTGAAGAGCGTCGACTTGCCCACGTTCGTGTAGCCGACGAGCGCGACGTGGGGGAGCCGGTTCTTGCGCCGACGCTCGCGCCGCATGGCGCGCTGGCGGCCGAGCTGCCGCAGCTCGCGCTCGAGCGCGCCGATCCGCTCGCGGACCCGGCGCCGGTCGATCTCGAGCTTCGTCTCGCCCTTGCCCTTCGTGCGCCCGCCCGCCCCGCCGGCCTTGCCGCCGCCCACGCGCGAGAGCTCCTCGCCGCGCCCGAGCAGGCGCGGGAGCTGGTAGCGCAGGCGCGCGACCTCGACCTGGAGCTTGCCCGCGTGCGTGCGCGCGCGCTGCGCGAACAGGTCGAGCACGAGCTGGGTGCGGTCCATGACCGGGAGCCCGAGCTCGTCCTCGAGCGCGGCCTGCTGGCGCGGGGCCAGGTCGTCGCCCACGACGACGCGCTCGGCGCCCACGGTCAGCGCGAGCGCCGCGAGGTCCGCGAGCCGCCCGCGCCCGAGGAGCGTGCGCGGGTCGACGCGCTCGCGCCGCTGCGTGACCTCGCCGCGCACGTCGAGGGCGGCCGCGCGGGCGAGCGCGCGCAGCTCGTCGCGCTCGCCCTCCAGCTCGGCCCGCGAGCCCTGCCCCACGAGCGCGAGGACGACGGGGACGCGGTCGCGCCCCGTCGCGTGGGCGCCGCCGCCGGCCCCCGCCGCCCCGAACGCGGCCTCGAGCTCGGCGAGCCGCTCGGGCACGTCGGCGCGCAGCGCGTGCGGCGAGCACGGCGCCCCCACGCGCACGCCCTGCGACCCGTCCTCGCGCGCCGGGACGAGCCACGCCTCGCGGACCGCGCCGGGCTGGCCGTCGGGGTCCACCTCGACGAGCAGCAGCAGGTCGAGGCGCCAGCGCACGAGCGCGTTCAGGTCGAGCCGCGACGGCTCGGGCGTCGGGCGCACGACCGTCGCCACCCAGCGCAGCCCCTTGAGCCGACCCGTGCCGCGGCGCGCCCGGTCGAGCGCCGGCACGGGCAGGGCCGTCGCGTCGCCCACGAACACGCGCCGCACCGACCCGCCGCGGTCGATCAGGACGCCGACCCGGCGCCCCGTCGCGTGGCTCCACTGCGTCAGCTCGCGCAGCAGCTCGTGCGTCGAGACGACCTCGGGCGGGACGCGCCGGCGGAGCAGGCGCTCGAGCGTCCGCACGTCGCGGGCCGCGAGGCCCGTCGTCTCGCCTTCGACGCGGATCGACAGGTCCCCTCCGGCGGGCCCGCCGCGCGGGCGGGCGAGCCCCCGGATCCTGGCACGGGGCAGGCCGTCGGGCCAGGTTGGATCGGGGTATCCGCCCCTGGTAGATTCTGAAGGCGCCGGGCACGGCGGCGCGGGGCCATGCCGATCCACTACCACTGCCTCGGCTGCCGCGAGGAGCTCGTCCTCCCCGACCACAAGGCCGGCCAGCTCTGCGCGTGCCCCCGATGCCGGCTCAAGTTCGTCGCCCCCGCCGGGGGGCGGGGCGCGGCCCCGCGACCGGGACCCGCGCCGGCGCCCGGGGGCTGGTCGGCGGCGCAGCGCGCGCCGCCGACGGGCGGCGGGGCCCCGCGCGGCGCTCCGCCCGCGCGCCCCGCAGCCGCGAGGCCCGCCGAGGTCGAGCCCGGGGACGCCGGGGACGGCCTGTTCGGCATGGGCGCGGGCGCGTCGCGCGGCCTGTTCGGACAGGACGACGTCGAGCTCGGCGAGCTGTTCGGGGTCGCCTCGGACGACACGACCGGGGAGGACGAGGGCGCCGACGACGAAGGCGGGGCCGGGGTCCCCCCGCCGGCCCCGCACGGCCAGGGGCCGCCGGGCTTCACCGCTCCGGCCCCGGGGCCCGCCCAGGCGCCGCCGGGCGCCGCGCAGCGGTTCCCCGGCTATCCCCCGGGCTATGCCTATCCGCCGCCGGGCTTCCAGGGCTACCCGGCCGGGCCGGGGTACCCGCCGCCGGGGCACCACCCGGGCATGCCCGCGCCGTATCCCGGCGGCCCGGCGGCCGCCTACCCCGGGGGCTACCCGCCGGGCTACCCGCCGGGCTACTACCCCTTCCCGGGCCAGGCCCCGCCCGGCGGCGGCTTCCCCGGCCAGGTCCCGCCCGCGTATCCCGGACAGCCAGGCTTCGCGCCGGCGCCGGGCTACCCCGCCTACGGGGCCCCTCCGCCCGTCGGGGCGCCCGGCGCGGGCGCCTCGGCGCCTGCCGCCCCCAGGCCCCAGGAGCCGCCGCGGGCCCGCGGCGGCCGGCTGATCTGCCTCGACGGGCTCCCCGACGGCACCGAGTTCAACCTGCCGGCCGGGAAGGTCTACGAGATCGGGCGCGACAAGGAGGCGGACGTGAAGATCCTGTCCACCTCCGTCTCGCGGCGCCAGGCCAAGATCGACGTGACGGGCGCGGGCGCCGTGCTGATCGACTGCGGGTCGGCGAACGGGACCACGGTCAACGGCGAGGTCGTCGTCGACCGCCGGCCGCTCCGCGAGGGCGACCTGATCAAGATGGGCGCGGTCCTGTTCCGCTTCCAGTCCGCCTGACGAGCACGGAGCGGCGCCCGGTGGCGTTCAAGAAGCTGATCGCGTGCCCGTCGTGCAAGTTCACGAACCGCTCCGGCGACGCGCGCTGCCTGATCTGCAAGTCCCCGCTGCCGCCGTCCGAGTCCCAGCGCCTCGCGGCCCCCGTCCTCGACGACCCGAGCGCCACGGCTCCGGCGCCGCCGCGGACCGGCGAGGGGAGGCCCCCGCCCGCGCAGCCCGCCAGGCGCCCGGGGCCCTCGTCGGAGCGCGTCCCGCCCTCGGCGCGCGAGACGGCCCCGCGGCGCGTCGTGTCCGACGTCGGTCCCGCGCCGCCAGCGGGCGCCCCGGAGCGCGAGGAGATCCCCGAGCGGCCTCGGTCGCCCTCGGCGCGCTACGACAAGGCCGCGCTCGACCCGGCGAAGGTGATCGCCTGGGTGTGCTGCGACCCGCTCCCGCCGATCCCGCTCGGGCCGCGGCCGATCCTCACGATCGGCCGGCACCAGGACTGCGACCTCGTCCTCCCGCACCGCGAGGTGTCCCGCCAGCACGCCGTGATCAAGGTGCGCGGGACGACCCTGATGTACGAGGACGGCGGCTCGTCGAACGGCTCCTACGTGAACGGGAATCGAACCGCGCACACGGTGCTCCGCGTGGGCGACAAGCTCACGATCGGCCCCTACGAGCTCGAGCTCCGCAGCAAGGAGGCCATGGCGGCCCGCCACCACGGCGAGGGCAGCACGGCCTCCATGGAGCTGACCTCGGTCACGCGCGTGAACCCGCTCGCCGCGATGACCGGCAAGCTCGAGGAGGTCCCGCTCACCGAGGTCCTCCAGGGGATCGAGTTCAACAAGAAGTCGGGGACGCTCTCCGTCTCGGGCGACGGGCAGCAGGGTGTGCTCGTCGTGAGCGACGGGCGGCCCATGTTCGCGACGTGGGGCGCCCTCCGCGACGACGAGGCCGTGATCGCGATGGTCGGGGCCCGGCGCGGGCGGTTCAGCTTCTCGGGCGCGCTCGAGCCCGGCGAGCGGACCATGCGGACGGCGCTGACCCCGCTCCTGTTCGAGGCGAGCCGACGGATCGACGAGGCGTCCTCGGAGGCGACGGTCGACGGCCCGCTCGGCGACCTCTCGGGGGACGCTCGAGACGACGGCGCCGAAGGCGAGGCCGGGTGACCCCCGGGGGCCCGAGCCTCTCGGGCTTGCCAGGCCCGCGCGGGGTGCGTATCATGACGCCCTCTCGCACCGGTAGCTCAATCGGTAGAGCAGCTGGCTCTTAACCAGCGGGTTCGAGGTTCAAGTCCTCGCCGGTGTATCGCGAAGAACAGGCGCTCCGGTCGGCCGTCTCGGGCCGACCGGCGTCGTTTTTGGCCCGCCTTCGCCGGGCCCTCCCCGCCCGCCTGGCCGCGAGGGCCCGGCTCACCACCGGAGCAGCGTGACCTCCACGGCGGCGATCGCCTCGCGCTGGGCCGGCCGGTAGCGCACGACGGCCTCGACCTCGACCGTGGGCCGGTCCGAGGCGCCCGTGGCGACCTGCAGGGTCGCCCGCAGGGACACGTCGCGCACGACGTCGAGCGGGTCGTTGGCGAGGCGGAGGCGGGCCGAGGGCTGGACCCGGAGCCGCCACGCGGCGGCTCCACCCCGACCGCCCGGCAGGCTCGGCTCGAGGAACAGCCGCAGCGACGGGGCCGGACGCGGCGGGGGCGCGGCGAGGTCGACCATGTCCTCGCCGACCTCGTCGGCCTGGGGCCCGCGCGCGCGCTCGAGCCGCGCGTCGTCGCGCGCCTGCGCCGCGCGCGCCCGGGTCCCGCTCGTCGTCGGGAGCGGACGGACGAGGGGCCCGGCGCCCGGGTCGAGCCCGAAGGCGGCCACGCGGTCGATCTTGCCCTTGAGCTCGTTCGTGAGCGAGATCGGCCCGAGCCGCAGGACCTCGATCCGCTCGCCCACGGTGTGGACCCGGGCCGCCCGGGGCGCGCCGCCGTCCTCGGGCCGGCGCGACGCGAGCCAGCTCCTGGCGCCCCAGGCGCCGCCCGCGTCGAAGTCGGCGAGCGCGTCGCCCATGTCGACGAATCGCTGACGCATGGCCTCGTCGTCGTCGATCCCTGCCTCCCAGCGGTCCCGGATCGTGTCGCGCCAGGCGGCCCGCAGGCGCCGCTCGACGTGGCGCAGGGCGAAGGCGTGGAGGCCCGCGTGCTCGACGACGAGCGAGCCGGGCGGGAGCCGCCGGAGGGCGACCTGGTCGACCCAGGTGGTCGCGTCGTCCTTCCCGAACCAGCCGTAGCGCGGGAGCTCGAGCCGGACGACGCGCTCGAGCGCCCGGGCCGCCTCGGCCTTGCGCCAGGCCTCCGCCTGCACGTCGCCGCCGAGGACCCGCGCCTCGCTCCGCGGGCCGTCGTGGTCCGCGCGAGCCGCCGGCCGGGGCCCGGGGTGGAGCGCGTAGGCGAGGTCCTCCGGCTCGGCCGCCGCGGGGCGGGCGAGCGCGAGCAGGGCCGAGGCCGGCACGATCGCGCACCACGCGGCCGCGAGGCGCAGGCGGAGCCGGAGGGTGTGGTGCGGGAGCCGGTGCATGGAGCCTCCCCCGGCCGGGCTGGAGTCGCCGGCGTGACGGGGGGTCGTGTGCCCTGGTCCCGCTCCTCCTCCTCGCTCGCGGCGCCGCCGGGGCGGAGCCAGACCGTCATGGAAGACCCGACCGACCACCGGCCAGGCCCTCGTGCGCGGTCACGAGCGCATCGTGTTTGGTTCGGGTGAGTCCGGCCTCGAGGCCCGGCGGCAGGCTGTCCGAGGAGGCCCGCCGTGCGAGGATCTTGGCCGGTTGCGCCGGATCGGGCGAGCCTTCCGACGCCGTTCGCAGTATGGCACGCCGTTGTCATCTCGACAAGGGCATGTTCGTGCTCGGTTCGCAGGCGGCGCGTGGCAATCCTGAGGCCCCGCGGGACTTCCGCAGCGCGTGTTCGGGAAAGTTTTTCGCAGCACCGCCGCCCGCGCGCGCACCCTGCGCGCACGGACGCGCGCGTCACGGGCACAAGTCTCGGTCCTACATGGGTCCGGTGCACCGGCGCGCCCGGGGGGGCGGGGCGCGTCGGGACGTTTCCCTGACGGAGCGCGCGGGACGCCCGCTATCATGGGTTCCAACCATCGGCGCGCCTGCCCTGCGCGGGGCGCGCCGGCTCGCACCCGCGCGCACCCCGCCCCTCGCATGGATTGCCCCCGCATGGACTTCCTGCTCGTGTCCCCGCCCGTCGCGAACTTCGGCCAGTGCACGTCGGGCCTGTCCGTGCTCACGGCGTTCCTCCGCGCGCGGGGCTTCGCCGGCGCGCAGTGGGACCTCGCGATCGAGGCGTTCCACCACTTCCACAGCCCGGCCTACCTGGCCGGGTGCCTCGAGGTGCTCGAGCGCCACGGCGTCTCGGCCGTCCCCGAGGCCGACGACGTGAACGCGCGCCCCCCCGAGGAGACCGACCTCCTCGTCGTGGCGCGCCGCGTGATCGCCGAGGTCGAGGGCGCCAAGCAGGCCCTCCGCACGCAGGGCGTCGAGCTCGACCGCGAGCGCATGAAGTGGGCCTTCCAGACGATCAGCGACGCGGGCGTCGTCATGAC
Source organism: Planctomycetota bacterium (assembly GCA_024711205.1). Classification (GTDB taxonomy): domain Bacteria; phylum Planctomycetota; class J058; order J058; family J058; genus JANJTH01. The sequence goes on from JANJTH010000464.1 coordinate 8,230, forward strand.
GGCCGCCTCGCTCGGCCGCTACGAGCACGACTTCCGCCACTTCGCGATCCCGGGCGCCTTCCGCGACTTCGAGACGCTCGAGGCCTCGATCGACGACCCCGAGCGCAACCCGTTCCTCGCGTTCCTGACCGAGCACGCGCTCCCGCGCCTGCGCGCGGAGGCCCCGGCCGCCGTCGGGATCTCGATCACCTACTTCTCGCAGGTCGTCCCGGGCTTCACGCTCGCGCGCCTGATCCGCAAGCACCTGCCGGGGATCAAGCTCGTCGTGGGCGGCGCGTACCTGACCGCCGTCGAGGACGAGGTCGAGCGCCTGCCGTCCTGGCTGCTCCCGGCCGACGCGATCATCCTCCACGACGGCGAGGAGGCGCTCGAGCGCTGGCTGCGCGCCGTGCTCCGCGGCGAGGGCACGACCGACGCGATCCCCAACTGCTACCTGCCCGGGCCGAGCACGTTCGCGCGGAGCGGCCCGCGCAACCTCGTCCACACGGACCTCGACCTGCTGCCGGTCCCCATGTGGACGCTCGACGGGCTCGACCTCTCGAAGTACCTGGTCCCCAAGTACCCCGTCCCGCTCCCGCTCTCGCGCGGCTGCTACTGGGGCCGCTGCTCGTTCTGCAACATCTCGTGCCAGACCGACGCGACCTACCGGACGCGGCCCGTCGACAAGGCGATCGCCGACATGAAGTCCGCGATCGCCGAGACCGGCTCGAACTGGTTCGACTTCCCGGTCGACTCGTTCCGGCCGAAGGAGCTGTGGGCGCTCGCGCGCGCGATCATCGACGAGGGCCTCGAGGTCGAGTGGGGCGCCGAGGTGCTCCTCGACCCGGGCTTCAAGGACCACGTGATCGCCGACCTGGCCCGCTCGGGCTGCCGGACGCTCCGGTTCGGGCTCGAGAGCGCGAACGAGGAGACGCTCAAGGCGATGAACAAGCCGACGCGCCCGGGCGAGGCGCGCCGGATCCTCAAGACGTGCAAGGACAACGGGATCCAGACCGCGGTCATGCTGATCGCCGGGTTCCCGACCGAGACGCAGGCGCGCCTGGCCGAGACGTTCGACTACCTGGTCGAGAACGCCGACCGGATCGACTTCCTGACGATCCACCAGTACTCGCTCGTGCCCGGCTCGCCCATGGCGCAGGACCCGAGCAAGTTCGGGCTCTACGTGCTGCCGCCGCAGGGCGTGCTCTGGACGAGCATTCCGTTCGTGAACACGAACCCGATCGCCATGCGCAACGAGGACCTGCCGCGCGTGGTCCAGGCCATGCGCGAGGGCCTCAGGGCGCACTACCCCGACCTGGGCGAGCTGTGGACGGTCGCGATCGGCGGGTGGATGACCTTCCCGGCCTGCTGCGGGCGGCGCAAGCGCGCGCTCGTCCACCCGATCGCCGGGGGCTGACCGGCCGACCGGGCGGCCACGGCGAGCGACGCCGCGCGGGCCGGGGTCCGGTACAACGGCGCGGGCGGGGCGCGGGGCCCTCCCCGGAACGGCGAGGGGCCTTGGTCGTCCGCGCGGCGAGGGGAGCCCGGTCCGGGCGCGGGCGTGCGCTCGCGGTCGCCCTGACCGCGGGCGCGCTCGCCGCCCTGCCGGGTCGTGCGGCCGCGCAGGGCGACCGGGCCGCGCAGGGCGCGCCGGGCTCGGACACGCCGCCCGGGGTCGCCTGGACGCTCGAGCTGGCCCTCGACCCCGAGCGCGGGCTCGTCGAGGGGCGCGGCGAGCTCCGGGTGCGCAACGACGGGGCGGCCCCGCTCGGGTCGCTCACGCTCGTCCTCTACCCGAACCGGTTCCGGGCGCCCGACCCGGCGCTCACGGACGTGAACTTCGACCGCTTCTACGCGCCGTGGTTCTCGGCGGGCGGCATGACGCTGCGCTGGGTGCGCGGGCTCGACGGGCGACCGCTCGACGTCCGGGCCGTGCCGGCGGGCGCGCTGCCGCCCGGCCTCCCCGACGGGACGGTCGTCGAGGTGACCCTCCCGCGCCCGGTCGTCCCCGGCGCGTGGGCCGAGGTCGACCTCGCGTTCGGGGTCGAGGCGCCCGCCCGGTTCGGCACGTTCGGCCAGCGCGGCCGGCGGCTCGTGCTCGAGGGCGGTTTCGTCCCCTGGGTCCCGGCGGCCGACGGGGAGGGCGCGCGCGACCCGCGCGCGCCGCCCGCGCTCGCGGCCTGGGACGTGGGCGTGCGCGTCGTGGGGCCGCGCGAGGGCGACCCGACGCCGCGCGTCCTCGTCGGGCGCGGGCGCGGCTGGCCCGTCCGGGTCGAGGCCGAGCCGGTCCGCGACGGCCCCGGGTCGGGGCACGTGCCCGGGCTGGCCCCCCACCCCGCGTCGCTCCCCGAGGTCGAGGTCCGCGCCGACGCGGGCCCGGGGGCCCGCGTCGGCGAGGGCCTCGAGCGGCTGCCCGCGCGCGGGCGGCTGCGGTTCGTCGCCGCGACGCCCTCGCTCGTCGCCTGCCCCGACCTCGCGCCGCTCGCGACCTACCCGCCGCAGGGCGAGGCCCCGGCGGTCGCGGTGTGGGGGAGCCCCGGGACCGAGGAGCGCGCCGAGCGGCTCGTCGACCTCGCGCAGCGCGTCGGGACCTACCTCCGGACCCGGCTCGGCCTCGCCCCGGGCGCGGGCCCGCGCGCGCTCGCCTTCGTCGAGGCCCCGCTGCGCGACCGGTTCGTGCAGGCGAGCCTCGACGGCGACGTCGTGTTCTTCTCGGACCGCCTGTACCGCGTGTTCTTCCCGCTCCGGACGTTCCACGACCTCGAGGTCGTGCGCGCCGTGTGCGAGGCGCTCGCGGCGCAGGCGCTCGCGGGGGTCGCGCCGGCGGCCGACCGGGCCTGGGCCGCGGAGGCGGTCGGCTGGGTCGTCACGCAGGCCTGGCTCACCGAGCAGCGCCAGCTCAGCGGCCGGACGCTCCGGCGCGGGCTCGGGCTGTTCGACTTCATCCCGGCGATCGACCAGCTCGTGCGCGCGCCGCGCTTCGTCGGGTCCGACGTGTTCTACGGGCGGCTCTACGAGGCCCCCGACGCGGTCCCCGACGAGCTCGGGCGCGCGCTCGCGCGCCGGCCGCGCGGGCGCGTCGTCGCCGAGAAGCTGCGCGACCGGCTCGGCAACGCGCGCCTGCTGGCGCTCGCGGGCGAGGTCGCGCGCGCCCCCGCGCGCGGGCTGCGCGACCCGGCCGCGGCCGCGGCCGAGGAGGACCTGCGCGCGTTCTTCGAGCTGTGGCTCGGCCCGCCGCCGCGCCACAACGTGCGGATCACGGGCTACGAGGTCCTCGGGCGGCTCCCCGACGGCACCGAGCGGGTCCGGGTCCGGCTCGCGCGCGAGGGCGACCCGCGTCCGCGGGAGGTCGGTGAGCCGGTCGAGGTCGAGACGGACGGCCCGGACGGCGCCCCGCTCCGCGCGCGCTGGGACGGGCGCGGCGCGCTCGGCGTCGTGACGACGCTGCGGCGCGACGCCTGGCTGTGGTCGCCGATCCAGCTCGACCCCGACGGGCGCCTCGACCAGACCGACACGGGCGACGACCGGGCGCCGGCGCTCGGCAAGCTGCTCGTGAACCGCGCGCGCGTGCGGGTCGACCTGAACCGCGGCAACCGCAACGAGGCGGCGCTCGGGTTCACGTTCGTGCCGGGCTACGACTACGCGCACCGGATCACCGTGGACGCCTTCTACGAGCAGGACGAGCGCGGGTTCTCGCTCGACTACGGCTACGGGTTCGGGTTCGCGATCGACGAGCGCAACTACGGGCTCGGCGTGTCGGCCGGGTTCACGGCCGCGCAGCTCTTCACGGGCGTGCTGCGCCGCGGGGCGCTCGCCGCCGAGACCGAGGGCGACCTCCTGAGCGTCCGCGCCGGCGTGGGCTTCGACACGCGCCTGTGGAGCGTGAACCCGACCTGGGGGTTCGCGGCGTCGTTCGAGTGGGAGCACGCCGACCGCGTGCTCGGGTCGGACTTCCGGTTCGACCTGTTCGCGGGCTCGGTCTCCGCCGTCTACTCGGTCGTGCGCGGCACGCAGCTCGGGGTCTCGGCCGACCTGGGCCAGATCGAGGGCGGGCTCGTGCCCTCGCAGCGTCTGTTCGACGCGGGCGGGCAGGGCGGCGTGCGCGGCGTCCAGACGAGCCTGTTCGTCGGGCGGGCCGAGCTCACGATCCAGACCGAGCTGCGGCAGATGCTCGTCGAGGACCTCGACGTGTCGCTCCTGGGGCTGGCCTACCTGCGGAAGCTCCAGGCCGTCGTGTTCCTCGACATGGGCGACGTGGGCGACTCGATCGCCGACCTGACGCGCGGCGGCTGGAAGTGGGGGACCGGCGCCGGCGTCCGGGCCTACCTCGACGCGTTCGGCGTGGCGAACGTGACGGTGCGCTTCGACGTCGGGTTCCGGATCGACGACGTGGAGGAGCTGGGCCCGGAGTACTACTTCGGCTTCGGGCAGAGCTTTTGAGAGGGGAAAGGGGAAAGGGCGCCGCCGGTCTTCCCTTGCCCTTGCCCTCCCTCTTCTCTTCCCTCTTCCCCTCTTCTCCTCCCCTCTTCTCTTCCCCTCCCCCCTTCCCCGTAGGATCCCCCGCCGACTCGCGAGGAGGCACCCATGGCCGACCTGACGTTCGTGACGGACCCCGCGGCGGCGCTGCGGCGCGCGGAGCACGCGGTGCTCGTGGCGCCGCGCGAACGCCTGGCCGCGGGCGGGCTCCTGCGGGCCGTGTTCCCGGGCGCCTGGGCGAAGGGGCTCTCCGCGCTCGTCGAGGACACGAAGCCGGGCCCGCTGGGCAAGGCGGTCACGACCTGGCCGGGGCAGGCCGGCGCGCCGCGCCGCGTGACGCTGGGGGTCCTGCCGGACCGCGTGTCGCGCTGGCTCTCGGCCTCGCGCGCGCACGCGATCGCCGAGGTCCTGGGCAAGGCCGAGGCGAAGGGGCGCGTGGGCGTCGTCGTCGCGCTCGACGACCCGGCGCACGCGCGGGCCGCGGCCGCCGCGGTCGCGCGCACGCTCCCGCGCGAGCGCCGCAAGCGCGACGCGAAGGCGCCCGAGGTCACGGTCGCCTTCGTCGACGCGCGCGGGCGCCCGTTCTCCGGCAAGGCCGCGCCCGACCCGGGCGCGCTCGGCGACCTGGCCCACGCGGTCCGCTGGGCGGCGGCGCTCGTCGACCGGCCCGCAGCCGAGAAGAGCCCCGCGCAGGTCGTCGACGACGCGCGGCGGCTCGTGGGCAAGCTCGGGCGCGCGAAGGTCCTCGTCGGCCCGGCGCTCCGGAAGGCGGGCCTCGGCGGGGTCCACGCCGTCGGGCGGGCCGCGGCGGTCGCGCCGCGCCTGCTCGTGCTCGAGGCCGGGCCCGCGCGCGCCGCGCGGACGGTCGCGCTCGTGGGCAAGGGCGTCGTGTTCGACACGGGCGGGCTGCACCTGAAGCCGCGCGGCGGCATGGAGGGCATGAAGTCCGACCTGGGCGGGGCGGCCGCCGTCGCGGCGGCGTTCTGGGTGCTCGCCCGGGGCGGGCTGCCCCGCGGCACGCGGCTCGTGGCGCTCCTCCCGCTCGTCGAGAACGCGATCGGGCCCGACAGCTACCGGCCCGACGACGTGCTCACGCTGCACTCGGGCAAGACGGTCGAGATCAACAACACGGACGCCGAGGGCCGGCTCCTGCTCGCCGACTGCGTGTCCTACGCGGCGCGGGCGCTCGGCGCCGACGTCGTGATCGACGCGGCGACGCTCACGGGCGCGCAGGGGATCGCGACGGGCAAGCGCCACGCGGCCGTCGTGAGCAACCGCGCCGGGCTCGAGGCGCTCGCGCTCGAGGCGGGCCACGCGTCGGGCGACCTGGTCTGCGCGCTGCCGTTCGCGCCCGAGCTCTACCAGGCCGAGTTCAAGAGCGAGCTCGCCGACATGACGAACTCGGTCGCCGACCGGAGCAACGCGCAGGTCTCCTGCGCGGCGCAGTTCGTCTACGGGCACGTCGAGGACCTCGACCGCCCGTGGCTCCACGTCGACCTCGCGAGCCCGGCCTTCGTCGGGCGGCGCGGGACCGGCTTCGGCGTGGGCCTGCTCGTCGAGGTCGTGCGCCGGCTCGGCCCGGCGCACCTCGAGGCGTGACGGAGCCCGACGCGCCGGGCCCCGGGCCGGTGTCCGCGCCCGGGCCCGAGGAGGGCCACCCCCCGGCCGCGTGGCACGCCTGGCGCGACGTCGCGGCGGCGCCGTGGCGCCACCGGCTCGCGCTGCCGGGCGGGCGGCTGCGCGCGCAGCTCCAGGGGCTCGAGCAGGACGCGGGCGAGGCCTGGGTGTGGGTCGAGGAGGAGGTGTGGGAGGGCCCCACCGGCGCGCTCCTCTACGCGCGCCGCGCCCGGCGGGCGCAGGCGCCCGACGAGGTGACCCTCGTCCCCGCGGCCGACGCGGACGCGCTCGTGCGCGCGCTCGAGGCCACGGTCGGCCGCACCCCCGGGCTCGTCGAGCTGCTCGGGCGCGCCGGGATCGAGGTCGGCCTCGCGCCCGACGATCAGGTCGAGGGCGACGAGATCGACGACTGGCCCGAGCGCCCGCCGCAGGGGCAGCAGGGCTGACCTGCGCCCGCGCTCGCCAGCCTGCTCACACCGCGAGCGCCTCGGCGACGGGCTGCGCGGCCGCAGGGGCGGGCTGCTTGCGGCGGCGGACGAGCGCGTAGTCGGCGGCGAGCGCGGGGCGGACCTCGCCCTGCGCGTCCACGAGCCAGGTCATCGCGTGCTTCTCGGGCACGCGGATCTGCCCGGGGTGCGCGTAGGTGCGGAACACGAAGTCCCAGAGCGGCGTCGTGACCCCGTGGTTCAGCGCGGGCGCGTGGAAGTGGTGGTGGAAGTGGTGGCGGCGCAGCCAGCGGCCGTAGGGGCCGCGCGGGCCGTGCGTGTGCGCGCGCCGGTGCACGACCTCGTAGAGGACGTACATCGCGGTCAGGCCCGCGGCGAGCGAGAGGCCCGGGACGGGGCCGAGCGCGAGCGCGGCGAGCGCCGCGACGACGGCGATCACCGGGGCGGCCGCCGCGGCCTTCTTCCAGCTCGGCGCGAAGTAGTGCGTCGTCGCGTGGTGGCGCGTGTGCTCGCGGCCGAACACGTTCTGCGTCCAGCGGTGCCCGAGGAAGCGGTGGATCGTGTACTCGAGGAAGGTCCAAAGCCCGACGCCGGCGGCGGCCCAGGCGAGGGCCTCGGGGGCGTGGGCGGAGACGATCGGCGCGAGGTCGGTCACGGGGTCCTCCGGCTGCTCTCGGGGCGGCTGGTCTTGGCGCTCGGGGTCTCGGCGCTCGGGGTCTCGGGCCGGTCTGGGCCGGCGACGCGGGCCTGGGCGGCGCGGGCCTCGGCGGCGTGCGCCTCGGGGCGAGGCGGGAGCGGGGCCGCGGGGTCGCACGGGACGACGTCCCAGCGGCCCGCGCGCCAGCCCTCGTGGAGGAGCAGCCCCTGCGCGAGCGACCAGGCGGCCTCGCGCGCGCGGGCGACGTCGTCGGGGCCGGCGCGGGCCGGGTCGCAGACCGTCACGCAGAGCTGGTTCACGGCCATGATCACGGCGCGCACCTGCCAGGGGTCGGCGTCGAGGTCGTGGCGCGCGCGGAACGACGCCAGCACGAGCTCGGCGAGCCGCGCCTGCCGCTCGGCGCGCGCGCCCTCGAAGGGCGAGCCGGGGCGCGTCTCCTCGCGCTCGATCGCGGCGAGCGCCGGGCCCGCCGCGACGGCGGCCTCGAACACGGCCTCGAGCAGCCCGCGCAGCCAGGTGTCCGGGGCGTCCTGCGCCGCCGCGAGGCCCCGCAGGACCGCCTCGCGGAGGAAGCCCTCGACCTCGGCGCGCACGGCGCGGAACGCGTCGTCGAGGCTCGCGAAGCAGCGATAGAAGGTCTGCCGCGAGACGCCCGCCTCGGCGAGCACGTCCTCGACGCGCGCCCGCTCGAGCCCGAGCCGGCCGATCACGCGCCAGGCGGCCTCGAGCACGCGCCGGCGCTGGACCTCGACGCCCGGCCGCGCGCGCCCGGACGGACCGGGCTCGGCCGTCGCGCGCGTGGGCTGAGAGGAGGGGGACCTGGGCGCCACGTCCGCAATCATACACCAGCGTATGATTCTGGCAAGCGCGTTCGTAAGCGTCTATCTGCAAATGCCCTGGACGAGGCGACCCCCGTCGGCCACCCGGGACCCCGCCGCTCGGCGGGTCCGACCTGCCAACGTGCATGTCTTCGTAGGGGCGGCGTTCACCCCCCGCCCGACCTTGCGGATCGCCATGACCGGGTGCGGGTAAACCACTCCCCCGCAAGGAGAAGCAAGGCAAGCCCGGAGCCGCTCCCTCGAAGCCCGCGCGGCCTGCCCGCGCTATCCTGCGCACGGGAGGCGCGGTGCTCGACCGACCTCGGGACATGCGGTCCGGGGCGCACGCAGCGGGCGCCGCCGCGCTCGCATGCGCCTGGGCCCTCGCCTGCGCGGGCGCCGTCCGCGCGCAGGACGCGCCCGGTGCGCCGTCTGCGACCGCACCCGAGGCGGAGCCGGCGCTGCCAGCCCCTGCGCAGGAGGAGCCCGTCCTCGACCCTGCGCGCGCCGCCGAGCACCGCCGGCGCGGGCTCGAGCTGTTCGAGCGGCGCGTGCGCCCGCTCCTCCTCGAGGCCTGCGCGGGCTGCCACGCGCCGCGCGCCGGCCGCAAGCCGCCGCGCGCGGGGCTGCGCCTCGACACGCCCGAGGGGCTCCTGCGCGGCGGCGACTCGGGGCGCGCCGTCGTCGCCGGCGACCCCGCCGCGAGCCTGCTCTGGCGGCGCGTCACGACGAGCGACGACGACGCCCGCATGCCCCCCGACGCGCCGCTCGCCCCCGACGAGCTCCGCGACCTCGAGGCCTGGATCCGCCTCGGCGCGCCGACCCCGTCACCAGCCGATGCGCCCGGCTCCGCCGGTGGGCCCGGGCCCGCCCCCGCGACGCACGCGGGCGCCGGCCCCGACCGCCCCGGCGAACCCCCGGCGGCAGCGCACCCCGGCGGCGCACCGGCGCCGGGCACCCGGG
>JANJTH010000485.1 GCA_024711205.1 Planctomycetota bacterium
CCCCGGCCGCCCGGGCCCGCCTCTGCGAGGCCGCGGCGGCGCTCGCGGTCGCGCCCGTCGCCGACGCCGCCGACGCGACGAAGCCGAAGCCGCGCGCGGGCGGCGGCTACGACGCCGCGCGGGCGGCGGCGCTCGGGATCCGCGTCTCGCTCGCCTGCGCCTACTGCCACGACCGGCTCCCGCGCCCGGAGGTCGTGTTCTGCGCGGCCTGCCTGGCCCCGCACCACGACGAGTGCTTCCGCGCGCACGGCCGCTGCTCGGCGCCCGGCTGCGCCGAGACGCGGACGGTGCGCCCGGCCGACGCGACGCCGCCGACGCCCGCGCCCGCGCCCGGCGCCGCCCCGGCGCGACGCGGCGGCCGCGGCTGGCTGGCGCTCCTCCCCGTCTCGCTCGGGCTCGGCGCGGTCGCGGCGCTCGTCGCCACGAGCGACCTCGAGGGCGGGGCGGCGACCAGCCCCCAGCTCGACGACGAGACCCGGGCCCTCGCGCGGCAGCTCGAGGAGTCGAGCGCGCGCGCCGAGCAGATGCGGAAGCTCCTCGAGGAGGCGAACCAGCAGCGCGCCCGGCGGACGGAGCTCGCCGCGAGCGCCGAGCGCCTCGCCGCGGAGGCCGAGGAGCGCCTGCGCGCGGGGGACGTCGACGCGTTCCGCGCCCGGCGCGCGCAGCTCCAGGCCCTCGTGCAGGCGGCCGAGGTGTCGGCGAGCCGGGAGGTCCGCGACCGCGTCGCCGCGGCCGCGGCCCGGGTCGAGCAGCTCTGGCGGCTCGTGAGCGACGAGGGGGCGGCCCGCGTCGACCTCGCGGCGAAGGACACGCCGCTCGCGGAGGTCGCCCGCGCGCTCTCGGCCCGCGCCGGGCGCCCGATCTACGTCGACCCCGCGGTCGACGAGCGCGTCACGGCCGAGGTGCGCGACCTGCCCTGGCCCGACGCGCTCGACCTCGTGGCCCGCCTCGCCCGGTGCGAGGTCGAGGTCCAGGGCGGCGCGCTCGCGCTCACGCAGCCGCCGCGCGTCACGCTCCAGTTCACGGACGCGAGCGTCGCGACCGTGCTCCAGCTCCTCGCGGCGTACTCGGGCAAGAGCGTCGTGCTCGCGCCCAGCGCGGGCGCCCGGAGCCGCCTCGTGACGCTCGACCTCAAGGAGGTCCACTGGGCGCGCGCGCTCGAGGGGATCCTCCAGGCGACCGGGCTCCGCGCGCGGCAGCTCGGGCCGGACGTCGTGCTCGTCACCGCGGAGGAGAGCGCCGCGGGCCAACCGTTCGAGGCGCCCGTCCCCTGGCGCGTCGCCCTGGCCCTCACCCCGCCCGGCCTCGACGTGGTCGACCTCGCGGTCGAGGGGCGGCCGCTCGCCGCGGCCGCGGGTGAGCTCGCGCGGGTCCTCGGCAAGCCGGTTCGCCTGCGGGGCCCCGGGCACCAGCCGGAGCGCGCCGTCGAGGTCCTGCTGCACGAGGTCCCGCGCGCCGACGCCCCGGCGCGGTTCGCCCGCGCGGTCGGGCTGTGGGCCTGGGAAGGCCCCGACGACGTCGCGCTCGAGGTCCGCGCGCCGTGGTTCGAGGTGCGCGCCCGCGGCGTGAGCGTGCGCACCTACGCGCAGGCGCTCGGGGCGGTCGGCGAGTACGACGTGGTCATGGGCGCCGACCTGCGCGGCGCCGTGTCCCTCGACCTGGCGGGCGTCGCCCCGGGCGAGGCCCTCACCCTCGGCCTCACGGCGGCCGGCTGCCGCGCGGAGCGGTACGTCGGGATCGTGCACGTCTCGCGGGCGTCGAAGAGCGCCGCGCCGGTGGCCACCCCGGCGCCCGCGCGCCACGGGGCCCGCGCGCTGCCGCGCCCGACCCTGACCGTCGTCGGGATCGAGCGCCCCGCGGCGGTCCTGGCCGACCGGATCCACCGGGTCGGCGACGAGCTCGTCGACCCCGCGACCGACGAGCCCGTCCCCGGCGTGCGCGTGGCCGAGGTCCGCGCGGACCGCGTCGTCTACGACGTCGAGGGCGCGCGCGTCGAGGTGCGGCTTCCGGAGTGAGCGTCGGCCCGCTCCCCGCGCGGGCCAGCGCGGGCCGGGCTCAGACCGAGAAGCTCGTCCCGCAGCCGCAGGTGCCCTTGGCGTTCGGGTTCCGATAGACGAAGGAGTGGCCGAACGGCTGCTCCTCCCAGTCGATCTCGACCCCGCCCAGGAACAGGTACGACTTCTTGTCGACGACGAGCCGCGTCCCGTGCGAGACGAACACCTGGTCGTCCTTCTTCGGCATGTCGAACGTGCGCGGGCTCGGCTCGAGGTCGACCTTGTACTCGAAGCCCGAGCAGCCGCCGCCCTTCACGCCGAAGCGGATCCCGGCCGTCTCGGGCAGGCCCTTCTCCTTGAGCATGCCCTGGATCCGCTCGGCCGCGCGGGGGGTCAGGGTCAACGACATGGCGCCTCCTCCTCGTCTGCGTTCACGGGCCCGCCTGCGGCGGGCCCCGCTTGCTTGCGCTCCCAGTCCTCGAGCGCGCGGCGGATCGCCGCCTCGACGAGGACGGAGCAGTGGATCTTCACGGGCGGGAGCGCGAGCGCCGCGGCGAGCTCGACGTCGCGCAGCGCGCGCGCGGCCGCGAGGTCGAGCCCGAGCAGGCGCTCCGTCGCGAGCGAGGTCGCGGCGATCGCCACGCCGCAGCCGAACGCCTTGAAGCGGGCCTCGGCGATCCGGCCGTCGCGCACGCGCACCTGCAGGCGGATCAGGTCGCCGTGCGCGCGCTCGCCGACCTCGCCCGTGCCGACGTCGGGGTCGGCCGGGTCGAGCGCGCCCGCGTTGCGCGGGCGCTCGAAGTGCTCGAGCACGGCGGGGCTCCAGGCGCTCACGGGCCGGGCTCCCCCGCGGCCACGGCGCCGGCCGGGCCCGGGGACGGGGCCCCGGCGGGCGGCCAGAGCGGGCTGAGCGCGCGCAGGCGCTCGACCGCGCGGACCGTCGTCTCGACCGCGAAGTCGACCTCCTCGGTCGTCGTGAACCGCCCGAGCCCGAACCGGATCGACGTGTGCGCGAGCTCCTCGTGGACGCCGAGCGCGCGGAGCACGTAGCTCGGCTCGAGCGTCGCGGACGTGCAGGCCGAGCCGGAGCTCACGGCCAGGTCGCGCATGCCCATCATGAGCGCCTCGCCCTCGACCCCCACGAACGACACGTTCAGGTTGCCGGGCAGCCGCCGCTCGGGGTGGCCGTTGAGCACGAGCCCGTCGAGCCGCGACCGCAGGCCCTCCCAGAGCCGGTCGCGCAGCGCGCCCACGCGCGCCGCCTCGGCGGCCATCTCCTCCTGCGCGAGCGCGCAGGCCGCCCCGAACCCGACGATCGCGGGCACGTCGAGCGTGCCCGAGCGCATGCCGCGCTCGTGCCCGCCCCCGTGCTGCTGCGGGGCGAGCCGCACGCGCGGGTCGCGCCGGCGCACGAACAGCGCGCCCGCGCCCTTGGGCCCGTAGAGCTTGTGGGCCGTGCAGGCGAGCAGGTCGATCCGCTGCGCCTCGACGTCGAGCGGGACCTTGCCGAGCGCCTGCGCGGCGTCGGTGAAGAAGAGCACCCCGCGCTCGTGGCAGAGCGCGCCGAGCTCGGCCAGCGGCTGCAGCACGCCGACCTCGTTGTTGGCCGCCATGACGGCCACGAGCACCGTCCGGGGCTCGATCGCGGCCGCGACCGCGTCGAGGTCGAGGAGCCCGTCCGGGCGCGGGCGCAGGTAGGTCACGCGGGCGCGCCCGCTCCGCTCGAGCCAGGCGCACGTGTCGAGCACGGCCTTGTGCTCGGTCGCGACCGTGACCACGTGGTCGCCGCGCTGCGTGTAGAGCTCGAGCGCGCCCTTGAGCGCGAGGTTGTCGGCCTCGGTCGCGCCGCTCGTGAACACGAGCTCCTGCGGCGCCGCCCCGAGCAGCGCCGCGACCTGCTCGCGCGCGCGCTCGACCGCGCGCTCGGCGGCCCAGCCGTAGGCGTGGCTGCGGCTGGCCGCGTTGCCGAACTTCTCCGTGAAGTAGGGCAGCATGGCCTCGAGGACCCGCGGGTCCATGGGCGTCGTGGCGTGGTGGTCGAGGTAGACCGGCCGCCTCACCGGGCCGCCGCCACCCCGGCCGCGAGCGGCAAGGGCCCGCGGCCGGGCGTCCCGCGCGCGAGGTCCGCGATCGTCACGCCGTAGAGCAGGTCGCGCATGCGCGCGTGGAGCCGGAGCATGCCGTGGCGGACCGGGCAGGCGCAGAGCGCCGTGCAGGCCTCGTCGTCGGGGCTGCGCGCGTCGACCCCCACGCAGCCGGCCAGCTTGAGCGGCCCCTCGAGCAGCTCGACGACCCGCCCGACCGGTAGCGCGTCCGGCGGGAGCGCGAGCTCGTAGCCGCCCTTCGTCCCGCGGACCGAGCGCACGACCTCCTCGCGGGCGAGCGCCTTGAGCACGTTCGCGAGGAGCGGGTGCGACAGGTGGTAGGCCCGCGCGAGCGCGCGCGCCGACACCCGCTCGCCCGGGTGGGCGGCCAGGTGCGTGAGGGCGATCAGCCCGTAGTCCGCGCGCTTCGTGATCTGGAGCATGGCGACTCTCGCCCTCGACGATAGGACCGAAATGGTCCTCGATCAAGCGATCGGGTCGGGTAGGATCCGCCGGATCGCGCGCGCGGCCCGTTCTCCGGCCGCCGGCGCGCCTTCCGGAGAGACCCCATGAAGCCCCCCGAGCCGGTCCACGCGCCCAAGGCGATCCAGCGCACGGACTACCGCGCGCCCGACTTCCTCGTCGAGACGGTCGACCTCGACGTGCGGATCTTCGACGCCTTCACCGAGGTCCGCGCGGCGCTCGCGGTCGCGCGCGCGCCCGGCGCGCCGACGGGCGCCCCGCTCGTCCTCGACGGCGAGAAGCTCGAGCTCGTCTCGGTCGCGGTCGACGGGCGCGCGCTCGCCCCGGGCGAGTACGAGGTCGGGCCCGAGCGGCTCGTCGTCCCGGGCCTCCCGGCCGCGTGCCGGCTCGAGACGGTCGTGCGGATCGACCCGAAGGCGAACACGGCGCTCATGGGGCTGTACGTGAGCCGCGGGATGTACTGCACGCAGTGCGAGGCGACCGGCTTCCGGCGGATCACCTACTTCCCGGACCGCCCCGACGTCATGGCCCGCTACACGACGCGGATCGAGGCCGACCGCGCGCGCTTCCCCGTGCTCCTCTCGAACGGCAACCGCGTCGCCGCGGGCGAGGCCGAGGGCGGCCGGCACTGGGTCCGCTGGGAGGACCCGTGGAAGAAGCCGTGCTACCTGTTCGCGCTCGTCGCGGGCGACCTGGGCTGCCACGCGGGGACGTTCACGACCCTGAGCGGGCGCGAGGTCCGGCTCGAGGTGTGGTGCGAGCCGGCCGACGTCGAGAAGTGCGGGCACGCGCTCCGCTCGCTCCAGGCGTCCATGGCCTGGGACGAGGCGGTCTACGGGCGCGAGTACGACCTGGACCTCTACATGATCGTGGCCGCGAGCGACTTCAACTTCGGGGCCATGGAGAACAAGGGGCTCAACATCTTCAACGCGAAGTACGTGCTCGCGAGCCCCGCCACGGCGACGGACGACGACTACGAGGCGATCGAGGGGATCGTCGGGCACGAGTACTTCCACAACTGGACGGGCAACCGCGTCACGTGCCGGGACTGGTTCCAGCTCACGCTGAAGGAGGGGCTGACCGTCTTCCGCGACCAGGAGTTCACGGCCGACCGGACGTCGCGGCCGGTCAAGCGGATCGCCGACGTGCGCCGGCTGCGGCTCGGGCAGTTCCCCGAGGACGCGGGCCCCATGCGGCACCCGATCCGGCCCGAGGCCTACGTGTCCATGGAGAACTTCTACACCTCGACCGTCTACCAGAAGGGGGCCGAGGTGATCCGCATGCTCCACACGCTGGTCGGGCCCGAGGCCTACCGGCGCGGGACGGACCTCTACTTCGAGCGCCACGACGGGCAGGCGGTCACCTGCGACGACTTCGTGCGCGCGATCGCCGACGCGGCCGGCTGGGACGACGGCCGGCGGGTGAAGTTCATGCGCTGGTACTTCCAGGCGGGCACGCCGACGGTCGAGGCCGAGGGGCGGTGGGACGCGGCGGCGGGGACCTTCGCGCTCACGCTGCGGCAGGCGCTCCCCGAGGGCGCGCCGGGGCCGGGCGACCCGCTCACGATCCCGGTCGCGACCGGGCTCCTCGGCCCCGACGGGGCGGACCTCCCGCTCCGGCTCGAGGGCGAGCGCGAGCCCGCGGCCGGCCCGACGCGGGTGCTGGCGCTGACGGAGCGCGCGCAGACGTTCCGGTTCGTGGGGCTGCCGGGCGACCTCGGGCGGGCCCCGGTGCCGTCGCTCCTGCGCGGGTTCTCGGCGCCGGTCCGCCTGCGCTGCGCGCGCGCGCGCGAGGAGCTGGCGTTCCTGCTCGCCCACGACCACGACGCGTTCAACCGCTGGGACGCCGGGCAGGAGCTCGCGCAGCAGGTGCTCCTCGAGCTGGCGGCCGCCCACGCGGCCGGGACGCCCGCGACCGCGGCCCGGGTCGACCCGGCGCTCGTCGCGGCGTTCGGGCGCGTGCTCGACGACGCGCGGCTCGACGGGTCGATCAAGTCGCTCATGCTGACGCTGCCGGCCGAGCTCCAGCTCGCGCAGGAGGTCGAGCCGGTCGACCCCGACGCGCTCCACGCCGCGCGCGAGGCCGTGCGGCGGGCCCTGGCCGAGGGCCTCGCCCCGCGCCTGCGGGCCGCCTACGACGCGCACGCGCTGGCGGACCCCGCGGCGATCGACGCGGCCGCGATCGCGGCCCGGCGCCTCCGCGCGACCGCGCTCGCCTACCTGGCCGTGCTCGACGGGCCCGACGCGAAGGCGCTCGCGACCGCGCAGCTCGAGGGCGCGGCGACGATGACCGACGCGCAGGCGGCGCTGACGATCATCTGCGACCGCGGGTGGGCCGAGCGCGAGGCGGCCCTCGCGGCCTTCCACGCGCGCTGGAAGGACGACCCGATCGTGCTGGACAAGTGGTTCCAGGTCCAGGCGGGGTCCTCGGCGCCGGACACGGTCGAGCGCGTGCGCGCGCTCCGCGCGCACCCCGACTTCGGGCTGGGCAACCCGAACCGCGTGCGCGCGCTGATCGGCGTGTTCGCGCTCGGCAACCAGGTCCGGTTCCACGCCCCCGACGGGCGCGGCTACGACCTCGTGGCCGACGCGATCTGCGAGCTCGACGGGATCAACCCCCAGGTGGCCGCGCGCATGACGGGCGCCTTCAACCACTGGAAGCGGTTCGAGCCGGGGCGCCGCGCGCTCCAGCGGGCCCGGCTCGAGCGGATCGCCGCGAAGCCCGGCCTGTCGAAGGACGTGCGCGAGATCGTGGATAAGGCCCTGGGGTGAGCGCCGCGCGGGGGCCGGGCTCGGCCGGCCGACGCGGGGGCGGTCGGCCGAGGCGGGTCGCCGCGCGCCGGGGACGACCGCGCGCGCGCGCGGCGC
>JANJTH010000549.1 GCA_024711205.1 Planctomycetota bacterium
GGCGCTCGTGGCGGTGGCGCTCGGGGCGTTCGCGCTCGCGGAGCGCCCGGGCGGGCGGCTCGCGGCCGGGCCCGAGCGCGGCGCGGTCGGCGCCGTGCTCGCGCACGCGGGGGGCGGGCTCCTCCTGCTCGACGAGGTCACGGGGGCGCGCCCGCTCGGCGCGGGCGTGCCGATCCGGGCCGGGCAGCGCCTGGTCGCCGTCGACGCGGCCGCCGCGCCGCTGACCCTCGAGGACGGGACGCGGGTCCTCCTGCACCCCGACACCGAGGTGTCGCTGCGCGCCGACGCGGACGGCGGGGTCACGGTCGCGCTCGCGCCGGAGGGCGAGGGCGAGGTCTACCTCGAGGTGGCCCGCCGGACGCGACCGCTGCGCGTCGCCGCCCGCGACGTGACGGCCGAGGTCCTCGGGACGCGGTTCCTCGTGCACCAGGGCCACCGGACGACCCGCGTCGTCGTCGTCGAGGGCCGCGTGGGCGTGACCGCGTCCGCCGACCGCCGCGTGCTGATCGCGGGCCAGGCGGCCGAGCGGGGCGCCGACGGGCGGCTCCTCGCCCTCGAGGTCACGGCGCCGCTCTACGGGCGGTGGGTCCCGCGCCTGCGCGAGGAGCTGGCCGCTCGCGAGGCGGCGGCCCGCCCCGCCCCCGCCGCGGGCGGCGCCGGCCCCGCCGCGGCGGAGCCCGACCCGCTCGGCCCGCTCCCCCCGCCGCCCGCGCCAGACCCCGACCTGGACGCGCCGATCGAGCCCCCGGGCCGCGGCGGCCCGCCCGGACCGCGGTAGGGGGGTCAGCGCCGCCGGGCGACGGCGTCGACGACGTGCGGCGCGAGGTGCCGCGCGAACCCGTAGATCGAGAGCTGCGGCGGGACCCCGATCGAGGTCGGGAACAGGCTCCCGTCGGCCACGAACAGCCCGCGCACGGCGTGGTGCTCGCCCGTCGACGCGACGACGGCCCGGCGCGGGTCGTCGCCCATGCGGAGCGTCCCCATGGGGTGCACGGCCGTGAGCGTCATGGACCCGGGCGGGACGCCGCGCGCGTCGACCTGCGCGAGGTCGCCCGGGTCGCGCAGCCAGAGCGGGCCGTCCGCGTAGGGCAGGAGGACCTCGCGCGCGCCGGCCGCGAGGAGCAGCCGCGCGCCCTCGCGCAGCCCCAGCGCGAGCTGGGCCCGGTCGGCCGCGTCGGGCTCGTAGTGGAGCCGGATCCGGCCGCTCGCCTCGACCCGGACCCGGCCGCTCGCCTCGTCGTGGAGCATGGCCGTGAGCGCGGCGACGTGGCGGTAGCGGCGCATGAGCCGGGCGTGGTCGGCGCCGAACCCGGGGAGCTGCGCGGCCGTCCCGATCGGGTGCGCGAACACGGGCACGAGCCACACGCGCCGGTCGGACCCCGGCGCCAGGTCGAGCCACTCGGTGCACTCGTAGGTCTGGGGGATCCCGCGCCAGCCGTCGACGGGCTCGTCGAACAGCCCGGCCACGACGGCGCCGGGGTGGCAGCGCAGGTTGCGGCCGGCCTGCCCGGACGGGTCGGGCAGGCCGCTGCGCAGATGGAGCGCGGCCGACCCGACGGCGCTCCCGGCGAGGACGACGACCGGGGCGCGCACCTCGAGCCGCCCGCGCTGGCGGCCGTCGGCGCCGAGGAGCGCCCCGCGCACGCCCTCGACGCGCCCGCCGCGCGTGAGCACGCGCTCGACGCGCGCGTCGGCGAGCACGGTCGCGCCGAGCGCGACGGCGCGCGGGAGCAGCACCTTGAGCGCGTTCTGCTTGGCGTCGAACGGGCAGCCGAGCTCGCAGTAGCCGGACCCGACGCAGCCGACGCGGTTGTGCGCGAGGAACCCGCCGCGCCAGCCGAGCGCCTCGACGCCGGCGCGGAACAGCGCGTTGTTCCGGTTGAGCTGCGCCTCGCCGACCTGCGTGACCGACAGCTCGGCCTCGGTCCGGGCGAACACGGGCGCGAGGTCGGCGGGCGCGGCGCCGCGCACGGCGAAGGCGTGGGCCCAGTGCTCGAGGAGCACGTCGGGCGTGCGCTTGCAGAGGCACGTGTTGTGGACGGTCGACCCGCCGGTCCCGCGCCCCTGCAGGACGCGGACCTCGAGGTCGACCGTGGCCCGGGCGCCCGCCTCCTGGAACAGGAGCTCGAGCATGTCCTCCTCGCGCGTCGTGAAGTCGCGCGGGGTCGAGTGCGCGCCCTCCTCGAGCGCGACGACCGCGAGGCCGGCCGCGGCGAGCTCGCGGGCCATCATGGACCCGCCCGCGCCCGTGCCCACGACGACGACGTCGCAGGCGCGGGTGAAGTCGCCCGCGTGCTCGCGGCCCGCGAGGATCATCGGCCGGCCCCCGGCGCGAGCGGCCCGTCGTAGCCGATCGCGGCGAGCGTGGCCGGCCGCCCGTAGGCGCCCATGACGGCGAGCCCCTTGAGCCCCGCGAACGCGTGGCGCAGGAGCGGGACCGGCGCCGCCTCCCAGGCCCGGAGCACGCGGTCCTGCGCCTCGGGCGCCAGGCGCGTGAAGCGCCCGAGCCGCCCGATCGCCGCGGGCGGGGCGAGCTCGAGCCCGACGATCAGCGCGCGGACCTCCCGCTGCGCCCACGCGGGCCGGCGGGAGAGCCACCCGTCGACCCAGGCCGCGGCCTCGGCCGGCGCGTCCGCGTCGAGGCCGTCGAGCACGCGCGCGAACGCCGCCTCGAGCACGACGAGCTCGAGCGCCGTCAGGCAGCGCAGCCGCGCCGCGCGCGCCGGGTCGAGCCGGTAGCCGCGGACGGCCCACGCCGCCCCGCCGAGCCCGACGAGCGCCGCCACCCCCGCGGCCCGTCGGAGCAGCCCGCGGCGGGTCAGGGCGGGCCCGGCGGGGGCCGACCCGGGCGTCCCGGCGGCCGCCCGCGGTCCGACGGTCACGGGGTCCCTCGAGGGCGCGTCACGCGAGGAGCCTACCAGGGGCCCCGCGGGGGGCGGCCGCGCCCGGGCTCAGCGCTCCTGGGCGGACCCGGCCGGGTCCTGGGCGCCGTCCGGCCAGCCGTCGGTCCAGCCGGCGTCCCGGCAGCGCGCGAGCACGAGGGCCTCGAGGTCGGCGAGCGTCTGCGCGCGCAGGAGCGCGCGGCGCCGCTCCTCGTCGAGGGCGAGCACGACGTCGAGGCGCCGGTAGAGCTGCTTGAGCTGGCCGAGCACCGCGAGCGGCGTCGCCTGCCGGGCCATGGCGTCGCGGTAGCGCGCGTGGAACGCGAGCAGGTCGCGCGGGCCGGGGGCCGGGGGCGGGGCGCCGCGCAGGCGCGCCCGCACGCGCGCGAACACCCAGGGGTCGCGCAGCGCGCCGCGCCCGATCATCACGCCGTCGACGCCCGTCTCGCGGGCCATGCGGAGCGCGTCGTCGGGGTCGAGCACGTCGCCGTTGCCGATCAGGGGCAGGCGCGTCAGGCCGCGCGCCCGCGCCAGCTCGTCCCAGCGGGCCGGGTGCGCGTAGCGGTCGTCGCGCGTGCGCGCGTGGACCGTCACGGCCGCGGCGCCGGCGGCCTCCACCGCGGCCAGGACCTCGGCGAGCCGCGACCCGTCGCGGACCCCGAGCCGGACCTTGGCGGTGACCGGCACGTCGACGGCGCGGGCGGCCGCGCCCACGAGGGCCTCGATCCGCTCGGGCGCGTCGAGGAGCGCCGACCCCGCGCACTTGTCGAACACGACCGGCGCCGGACAGCCGAAGTTCAGGTCGATCATCGGCGCGCCCGCCGCGACGGCGTGGACCGCGCTCTCGGCCACGCGCCCGGGGTCCGTCCCCATGAGCTGGACGCCGACCGGGACGTCGGCCCGCGGGGGGCCCAGCTCGGCCCGGATCGCCTTGACGGGGAG
The DNA here is from genome assembly GCA_024711205.1 of Planctomycetota bacterium. Lineage (GTDB taxonomy): Bacteria > Planctomycetota > J058 > J058 > J058 > JANJTH01. Next base: position 3,825 of record JANJTH010000549.1, read on the forward strand.
CGCGACCTTCGACACGCGCAGGAACTCGGTCCACGCGGCGCCCGGCGCGCCCCCCGGCCCGGCCAGGTCGCAGATCAGGTCGCGGAACACCCGGTGCGTCACCCCCTCCATGGGGGCGAGCACGACGGGCGGCGCGAGGGTCACGCCGCGCCCGAGCGCGAGGGGGCGCGCGAGCGCGGCCTCGCCCTGGCCGAGGCGCGGCGCCGTCGCCGCGCTCACCGGGTCTGGTCGGGCATGCGCTGGGTCAGCGCGTAGTGGAGCCGCCGCGCGAGCGCGTACGCCTCCTTGTCCTTCGGGTCGAGCCCGAGCGCGCGGATCCGCGCCAGCCCCTCGAGGACCGCCTGGCGGAGCGCCGGCTGGCGGCTCGACGCCTCGAGCGCCTTGAGCGCGGCGAGCCGCACGTCCCGCTCGGCGTCGTCGAGCGCCCCGACGAGCCCCGACACGGCGTCCGGCTTGCCGAGCGCCTCGAGCGCGGCCACCGCCGCGAGCCGCTCGTCGGCCGCGGGCCGCGCGAGCAGGCGGCCGAGCTGCTGCACGACCTCGCGGGCCGGCAGCCGCTGGAGCGCGTCGCGCACGACGCCGCGGGTGTACCCGTCCTCCTCGCGCGCGAGGGCCCGCGCGAGGGGCGCGGTCGCCTGGGCGTCGCCGAGCTCACGCAGCGCCTCGGCCACGGTCCGGCGCAGCGCCGCGTCGGCGTCCTCGAGCAGCGGGGCGAGGAGCGCGAGCGCCTTCGCGGGCTGCCCCGCGCGCGCGACCAGGCCGCAGGCGTGGGCCCGGACCTCGCTCGCGTCGACGGCGAGGAGCGGCGCGAGCGCGGCCACGTCCTGGGCGGCGAGCGCCGCGCACAGGGGGCCGCCGTCCCCGTAGAGCAGCCACTCCGGGCCGCGCGCGCGCAGGAGCGCCTCGAGCGCCCCGGGGCGAGGCCCCGCGAGGCGCACGACCGCCTCGAGGACGGCCTTGTCCGAGGTGTCCCGGTCGAGCTGGGCCTCGAGGGCGCGCGCGGCGCGCTCGGCCGCCGGCCCCGGCGGGGCCGCCGCGAGCTGCTCGACGAGCACGCGGAACAGGGCCTCGTCGGCCCGCGGGAGGCAGGCCGCGGCCTCCTCGAGGTCGAGGGGGCGCTCCCGCACGCTCGCGAGCAGCTCGCGGAGCGCGGCGGACTCGCCCTGCGCCCCGCCGAGCGCCTCGAGCATGCGCGCGCGCGCCCCGGGCGCCGCGTCGAGCCCGGCCGCGCGCCAGCGCTCGACCGCCTCGGCGCGCCGGCCCTGCTCGCGCGCGAGCGCCAGCGCCGCCGCCTCGTCGAGCGGCGCC
>JANJTH010000550.1 GCA_024711205.1 Planctomycetota bacterium
GCCCCCGGCGGCCCCGTCGGCGGCCGCGCCGTCGCCGGCGGGCGCCCCGGCCCCGGGCTCGCCGCCCGCCGCGCCGCTGCCTGGCTCGGGCTCGCCCAGGTCGTCCTGCGTCTCGACGCGCTGGCGGCGGCTCTGGTCGGCGAGGGCCTCGACCGCCTCCTCGAGCGCCACCGGGTCGGGCTCGAGCCCGCGCGGTCCGGGGCCCAGGTCCCGCTCGCCCGAGCCGCCGTCGTCGCTCGAGGCGCGCGCGCCCGGGGGCGCGTCGTCGTCGTCCACCGTGTCCGCGCCGACGCCGGGCGCGGGCTCGAGGAGGTCGCCCGAGTCGTCGCGCTTGCGCCCGCCCCGGCGCAGCTCGGGCTCGGCCAGGTCCTCGTCCTCGGCCAGGTCGCGGTAGATCGGCACCTCGTCCGTGGTCCGCCCGGGCCGGGGCTCGGCGCGCGCGGGCGCCTGGGCGGGCGCCCCGACCGGGGGCGGCGGGCCCGCCTCCTGGGTCGGGGCCAGGGCGGGCCCGGCCGTGGCCGCGGCCGCCACCTGGGGCGGGGCCCCCGCGCTCGCGGCGGCCCCGTCCGCGGGCGGGGCGATCGCGGCCTCGAACCCGGCGTCGTCGAGCGCCACGCCCTCGAGCGCCCGGAGCAGGAACCGACCCGTGATCATCGCGAGGCCGAACGGGACGACCACGAGGAAGGGCCAGCGGTAGACGGTGAGCCCGAGCGCCTCGACCTCGAACAGGTGGCTCTCGTTCGGGACCTGGATCCGCAGGAGGTGGATCAGCGACAGCGCGAGGAGGAGCGCCGTCACGCCCGCGGCGAACACGTTCACGACCACGTCGAGCCGCCGGCGCCCGGCCGGCCCGAGCAGCTTCGGCGCGGCCTCGATCGCGATGTGTCGGGCCTCCGCGGTCGCGAGGCTGGCCCCGAGCATGCCGACCCAGATCACGAGGTGCCGGGCCACGTTGTCGAACCAGCCGACCGGCTGGAGCGTCTCGGTCCGGAACGTGCGCAGGAACACCTGCGCGAACGCGAGCGCGATCATGAGCCCGAGCGCGGCGACGCACACCGCGACCTCGAGGCGCTGCACGCGCCGGTCGGCCGCCCGGAGCGCCCGCGCCAGCCACGCGAGCGGGCCGGGGGCCAGCGGGCCGGCGTCCGCGGCCCCCGCCGCCCCGCCGCCCGGGGCCGCCGGGCCGGGTCCGCCTCGTCCCGCGCTCACGTCGTCCGCCCCCGCCCGCGCGCTCAGCGCTTCGCGCGCCGCTCGGCGAGGATCGCCTTCACGCGGTCGAGCGTGGCCTTGTCGTAGAGCTTGCCGACCATCTCGTCGGCGACCTTCGCGCCGAGCTCGCGGTAGCGCGGCATCTCGTCCTGCGGGATCGGGACGATCTGCACCCCGTCCTTCTGGAGCTGCGCGATCGTCTCCTCGTTCTTCTGCGCGACCTCGACGAGCAGCGCGTCGAGCCGCTTCCGGGCGGCGGCGCCGATCCCGTTGCGCACCGCGGGCGGGAGCTTCTGCCACTCGGCCTTCGACACGAGGAGCGCGCCCGTCCCGTGGCCCACGGTCATGCGGCTCATGAACTTCACGTTGTGGTGCCACTGCAGGCCCACGAGCCCGTAGGGCGCGTTGTAGACCGAGTCGATCATGCCCGTCTGGAGCGAGGTCAGCACGTCGGTGAGCGGCAGCGGCGTGCCCGCGAGCTCGAACGTCTGGAAGACCTTCTCGGCCAGCGGGTCGCCCTGCCACACCCAGATCTTGCGCTGGCGCAGCTCCGCGAGGTTGCGCGCCTCCTGCTTCGAGAAGACGTAGGCCCAGCCGACCTCGGACCAGCCGAGGAACACGAAGCCCTTCTCCTCGAACCCGCGCTTGAAGTCGGGCTCGAGCGCGACGCGCACGGCGTCGATCTCGGCCTTGTCCTCGTAGACGAACGGCAGCTCGAGGATCCGGACCATGGGGAGGATCTCGCCCAGCCCGATCCCCGTGAACAGCCCGCCGTGGAGCAGGCCGACCTGCATGCGCTCGATCACGGCCTTCTCGTCGCCCTGACTCCCGTTCGGGAAGACCTGGAACCGGACGCGCCCGCGCGAGCCGCGCTCGACCTCGGCCTTCACGTCGTTCATCGCGTCCATCCAGACCGTCCCCTCGGGGGCCTGGGTCGCGATCCGCAGCGTCGTCGCCTGCTGGGCCGCCGCGCGGGGCGCCGGCCAGGCGACGAGCGCGGCGAGGCCGAGCCCGAGGGCCGCGAGGGCCTTCGTCGCCTTCATCGTGGACGGGGTCGTGGTCCGGATCCGCATGTCGCCTCCAGGTCGCGAGGTCGCGCCGCTCACTGGCCGCCCTCGCCGCCGCCGCCGTCGTCCCAGCCCTGGCCGCCGTCGTCGCCCCAGCCGTCTCCGACGGGCGGGGCGGCGTACTCGTTCACGGCGCCGGGCGGGGGAATGATGTTGTGCGCCTCGGGGTCGCGCAGGAGCGCCTTCGCGCGCTCGCGGGCGACCGCGTTCGGGAGCCCCTGCTCGGGCCACACGTCGTCGCCCGCGCGCGCCACGGCCACGAGCGGCCCGTAGAACGCGTCCCACGCGGCCTGCTGCGCGGCGAGCACCTGCTCGACCGAGGCCCCCGCGGGGGCCGCGGCGAGGAGCGGCGCGTGGAGCTCGGCCCGCAGCACCTTCGCCATGAGGTGGCGCCCCCCCGTCAGGCGGTCGACCGCATCGAGGTGCTCGACGCCCTTCTCCGGCTTGCCCCCGAACGAGGGCGGGAGCGCGAGGTTGCGCATGGCGAAGTAGAGGTGCGGGCCGCCGTGGAAGAAGCCCGGGGCGCGCGCGAGGACCCACGACATGACGGCGTCGACGCGCGGGAGGTCGGCCACCTGCGCCGGCTCGCCGCGCCGGAGGTTGACCTCCGCGCCGCGCGCGAACGCCCACCAGAACAGCGCCGGCAGCGCGTCGTCGGCGGCGTCGGCCGCGAGGCGCGCCTCGAGCCCGGCCGCGGGCGCGCGCTCGAGGTCGGCCGCGAGGGCGTCGTCCTCCTGCGCGAGCGCGGCGAGCGCGGCCGCGCGCCCCTTGCGGTAGTGGAGCACGGCCCAGGTCGGGTCCTCGCGCTCGAGGAACGCGAACGCGAACGTCGCGTGCATCTCGGCCTGGAGCAGGCGGAGCGCCGGGTTGTCCGGGCTCGACAGCGCGACCCCGTCGAGCGTCGCGAGCAGGCCCGGGGCGGCCTCGCGCGCGTAGCGCGCGACCGTGACCCGCTCGAAGTCGCCCTTCGTGCGCTCGAGCACCGGGACCATCGCGTCGGCCGCCATGCGGTCGAGCGCGCAGCCGGGTCCGGTCAGGAGCGCGAGGAGCGCGAGCGCCCGCACGTGGCGCCGGCCGGGGCTCGCGCTCACGACTCCCCGCCGCGGAGGAGGCGCCGCTGCTTGCGACGCGCGAGGAGCCGCTCCTCGATCTGCTTGCGGGCCTGCGCCTTGAACGCGCGGAGCCGGTCCTTCGTGAGCGTGGGCAGGATGTCGTCGGCCGCGTTCGCCGCGGCCTCGGCCGCCTCGGCCTCCTGGCGCGCCTGGTCCTCGACCTCGAACTCGCGGAGCGGGATCATCCCCTGGTCGCGCGGCGGCGTCATGTGCGCACCTCGGCCCTAGTCCTTGCCGCGACGCGAGATACGCCTCGGCGGGGCCGCGGATCATACGCCCGCGGCCGGGACCCGTCAAACCGCGCGCGCGCGCCGCACGGGCGCGCCGGCCTCGTGGCCGCCGCCGCTCCGCCCCATGCCACCGGACGTCCACGGGGTCGGACGTCCGCGGGCCTGGGCCCCCCCCCCCCGCCCCCCCCCCCCCCCCCCCGGCGCGCCGGGGGCCCGCGGCGCGCCCCCCGCCCCCCGGGGGGGGGGCCCCCCCCCGGTTGTCGGGGCGGGCGCCGGGGGGCCCCCCGCCCCGCGGGGGGGGGGGGGGGGGGGGGCGGCCGCGGCCCCAGGCCCGCGGACGTCCGACCCCGTGGACGTCCGGTG
>JANJTH010000690.1 GCA_024711205.1 Planctomycetota bacterium
GCCACGACGGCTGCGGGTCGGCGAGGGGCGGCGCGGGCTCGTCCCCCGTCGACCCCGCGCCCGCCCCCGCGCCCGGGCCGGGGCCATGAGGCGCGCGCGGGGCCCGCGCCGCGGTCACCGCGCCGCGTGACCGCGACGGAAGGGTTCTTCGACCTGCGCCCTGCGCGCTGGCTCGAGGCCTGGGCCGCGCTCGGCTCGCCCGAGCAGGCCCGGCGGGTCCACCGCGCCGTCGCCGCGGGGCACCCCGAGCCCTGGGCGCTCCCCCAGCTCTCACGCGCCCTGCGCGCGTCGCTCCGGGCGGCGCCCCCGCGCGTCGAGCTCCCCGCCGTCGCGCGCCGCTGGGCCACGGCCGACGGCGCCGAGAAGCTCCTGTGCGCGCTCCCGGGCGACCAGGCCGTCGAGGCCGTCCTGATCCCGGCCGCCCGCAGCCTGGCCTCGCGCGAGCACATGCAGGCGCGCCTCGCGCCCGACGCGCGCCGCCCGCTCGCGCGCCGCCCCGCGCGCGCGACCGGCTGCCTGTCCACGCAGGTCGGCTGCGCGGTCGGCTGCACCTTCTGCGCGTCCGGCCGGCTCGGCCTCGCGCGCAACCTGACGGCCGGGCAGATCGTCGGGCAGGCGCTCCGCCTGCGCGAGGCGGCCCGCGCCCGCGGGCTCCACCTGGGCCAGCTCGTCGTCATGGGCATGGGCGAGCCGTTCCACAACACGGACGCCCTGCTCGTGGCGCTCGAGCACCTGACGGCGCCCGACGGGCTCGCGATCGGCCCGGGCCACGTGACCGTGAGCACGGTCGGCGTGCCCGCCGGGCTCGAGCGCCTCGCGGCCGAGGGGCCGCACGTGCACCTCGCGCTCAGCCTCCACGCGCCCGACGACGCGACGCGCGCCGCGATCGTGCCGCTCGCCCGGCGCCTCCCACCGGTCGACGACCTGCTCGCGCTCGCGGCGCGCTACGCCCGGGCCACGCGCCGCGAGGTCACGGTCAGCTACGTCCTCCTCGAGGGGGTCAACGACGACCCCGCGCAGGCGCGCGACCTCGCGGCCAAGGTCCGGGCCCACGGGCTCCGCCACGTGAACCTGATCCCCTGGAACGAGGTCCCCGACCTCCCGCACCGCGCGTCGAGCCCGGCCCGCGTCGACGCGTTCTTCGGCGTGCTGCGCGCCGCCGGGGTCCCGACGCACATCCGGCGCGCCCGGGGCCTCGAGGCGGAGGCGGCCTGCGGCCAGCTCGCCCGGAGGGGGCTGCCGACTCGCTGACCCTGCGCGGCCACCGGTCGGACGCCGCCACCGGTCGCACCGGGCACGGCGCTCGGCCAAAAACCGGACCGCCCGGCCTGCGTGGCCGGGTCAGGTCGAGGCGCGGTCTCGAGGCCGGGCGGGCGCCCGGCCCCGGGTCACTCGGCCGGGTTGCGGTCGAGCCCGAAGATGATCTTGTCGATGTCCTGGTGCAGCAGCGTCAGGTCGTCGATCACCTTGCGGATGTGCCGCCGGTTGTGCGCCCAGCTCAGGGTGAAGCACCCCTGGAGCCCGAGGCAGACCGAGGCCACGAGGGCGAACGTCGCCAGCTTCTTCATCCCGTCTTCCCACCTTCTCCGCGTGTTCGCGCGAGTCCCACTGCCGGATCGCGGGGAGTTTACGCAGGCCCCCAGCCCATGTCAACGCGAGTCGGGCGAGGGCCCGCGGCCGACGCGGTCCCGTGTCACCGCCCGTCATCACGTCGCGGGCCAGGGCCGCGACCGCCTCGCGCACGGCCACGCGAACTTTCCACGTAATCCGTTCGCAAGAAGCGCCTTACGCGCAGCGCGCGCGCGCCGATTCCTTGAAGCGACTCGCAGCCGGGTGGTAGGATGCCGTCCGGGGCGCCGGGAGCCCGCACGCAGCCCAGGGCGACGGCACGGCGCCGCGGGCGGCCTCCCTCCCGGCCGGCTGGGGCATGGACGTCGACACGATCCGCAGCGGCCTCGAGGCCTACCGCAACGGGCACGAGCTCGACCGCTACGAGCTCGACCGCGGGCTCCGGCGCGAGTCGGAGGCCCGGGCCCTGCGGCAGCGGCACGCCGACCTGTTCCGGGCCGAGACGCGCGGGCTCGTGGCCGACGCCGAGGCGAAGGCCCGCGAGCGCGGGCACCCGGGCGACGCGGCGAGCCTGCGGCTGCTCCACGAGGGCCTCGTCCGGTTCCACCTCCAGCGCGAGCTCGCGCCGATCGACGCCGCGATCGCGCGGCACGGGCGCGTCGTGCAGGTCGAGCTCGCCGACGGCTCGCGCCGCCCGCTCCGCGACATGAAGCTCCTCCTCGCGTCGGCGGCCTCGGCCGAGCGGCGCGGCGAGATCGAGGAGGCGCGGCTCGAGGCGGCCCGCACGCTCGTCCCGCTCATGACCGAGAAGGTCGGCGTCGAGCAGGCGCTCGCGAAGGACCTCGGCCACGGCGACCTCGTGGCGCTGCACGACGCGCTGACCGGGCGCGACGCGGCCGCGACCGGCGAGGTCGCGCGGCGGATCCTCGAGGAGACGAACGACCTCTACCGCGAGGTCATGGGCTGGACCGTGCGCAAGCGCCTGGGCGTCGACCTGGCCGACGCGCGCCGCTGCGACGTGCCCTACGTGCTCGCCGGGCGCTACCTCGACTACGCGGGCGCGTTCACGGCGGCCGACATGCTCAAGCGCGCGCGCGGCTTCCTGGGCCGGCTCGGGGTCGACCTGACCGCGGACGGGCGGGTCTCGGTCGAGGTCGAGGCGCCCGCGCCCGACGCCCCGCCGCGCGCCTACGTCGGCGCGATCCGCGTGCCCGACGACGTCCGGCTCGTGCTCGAGATCGGCGACGGCCAGCGCGACTGGCTCGCGTTCCTCGAGGCGCTCGGGCGCGCGCTGTTCCTCGGGCACGTCGACCCCGCGGCGCCGTTCGAGCAGCGCGCGCTCGGCGACCCGTCGCTCGACCTCGCGTTCGGGGCGCTGTTCCGCCACCTCCTGCTCGAGCCGGCCTGGCTCGAGCGGACGCTCGGCTTCGAGCGGCCGAAGGACTACCTGATCCTGGCCTACCTCGAGCGGCTCTACGACCTGCGGCTCTGCTGCGGGCGCGTCCTGTTCGAGCTGCGCCTGCGCCGGCAGGGCTCGGCCGAGGGCATGGAGGAGGTGTTCGAGGGCGTCATGCGCCAGGCGATCGGCGTGCGGACGCCCCGCGAGCTGTTCCTGCACGACGTGCGCGCGGCGCTCCACTCGCTCACGCAGCTCCGGGCGCGCCTGTTCGAGCCGCTGCTCACGCTGCACCTGCTGCACTACTTCGACGAGACGTGGTGGAACAACCCGCGCTGCGGCCCGTTCCTCCGCCGCGAGTGGGCGATCGGGCACCGGCTCTCCGTCGAGGACCGCGCCCGGGACATGGGCTACGAGCTGTCGGCGAAGCCGCTCCTCAAGCTGTTCGCGAAGAACCTCTGAGCGGCGCGGCCCGCGCCGGCGTGGAGCGATGAGCGAGGCGCCGCGCAAGCCGTCGGAGGACGCCTGGGGGGCGGCGCGGATCCCGCGCGCGCGGCTCCAGGCGACGGCCGCCGTGCCGCTGGGGGTCCTGCTCGTCGCGGCGTTCGTGATCGGGCGCGTGGCCGAGCCGCCCGGCGCCGGCGGGGCCCCGGGCGGCGCGGTCGCGGACGACGAGGGGGCGCGGGTCGCCGCGTGGCTCGACGCCGGGGCGCGGCTCGAGGCCTGGGCGCGCGCGAACCCCGGGGCCCCGGGCGAGCTCGCGCGGCGGGTCGACCTGCACCTCGCGCGCTCGCCGCTCGGGCCGCCCTCGATGTGCATGACCTTCGCCGCGTAGTTGTTCTAGTAGTAGTTGAACGGCGTCTTGCGGGGCGAGGGCGGGATGAACGCC
>JANJTH010000706.1 GCA_024711205.1 Planctomycetota bacterium
GGGCTGACGCCGCGCGCGCCCGCCCCGCGGGGGGCGCGCCGCCCGGCCCGCGTCACCCGTGCAGCCGCGGCGCGCCCGGGCGCTCGAGGTACCACGCGATCACCGCGACGCCCGCGGCCGCGAGCGCGGCCGCGAGCGCGAAGTGCCCCGGGTAGAGCAGGCGCTCGGCGGACCAGCCGCTCGCCGCGGCGGCGAGGCCCGAGCCGATCACGACGACGCAGGCCTGCACCGTGAAGTCGGTGGCCGCGCGGTCCGCGCGGCAGGCGTCCATCATGGCCGTGAACAGCGCGGCGGTCGCCATGCCGCTCGTGAGGTGCTCGAGCGCGCACACGGCCGCGGTCGGCCCCGGCGCGAGCTCGCCCAGCGCGAGGACCGCGTAGGCCGCGAGCGTCAGCGCGTCGAGCGCGCCGAACAGGACGACCGCGCGCCGGCGCCCGAGGCGCCCGGTCGCCGCGCCGCCGAGCGCCGCGCCCGCGAGCCCCGCCGTGAAGCCCGCGGAGCCGAGCAGCCACCCCAGGTCGTCGAGGCCCCAGCCTGCGTCGACGAGCATGGGGCGGAGCATGGCCGTCCCGAGCCAGTGGCCGCCCTTGAACGCCGCGATCGCGGCGAGCCACCCGAGGCCGCCGGGGCGGTCCACCCAGTCGGCGAGGCGCGGCCACCCGGCGCGCGCCGCGCTGGGCCCGGCCGGGGGGAGCGGGGCCTCGGCGTGGCGGAGCACGGGCAGGCTCGCGGCCGCGAGCGCCCCGGCCAGCGCGAGGAGCGTGCCCCACCAGCCGAGCGCCGGCGACGCGACGAGGAGCCCGCCCCCGCCGAGGATCATGCCGAGGCGGTAGCCGCCCACCTGCACGCCATTGCCGAGCCCGCGCTCGTCCGGCCGGAGCAGCTCGACCGCGAGCCCGTCGGTCGCGACGTCCTGGAGGGCGGCCAGCACGTTCACGAGCAGCGTCACGGCCAGGAGCGGGGCGAGGCCCTCGCGCGAGGGGTCGAACCAGGCCAGCGCCGCGAGGGCGGCCACCGACGCGGCCTGCGCGGGGAGGATCACGCCGCGCCGCCGCCCCAGCCGCCCGGGCGCGCGCTCGTCCGCCCAGGGCGCGACGAGGAACTTGAGCGCCCAGGGGAGCGCGAGCAGGTTCGCGAGGCCGACCCCGACGAGCGACACGCCCTCCCGGCGGAGGATCGCGGGCAGCGCCTGCGTGAAGAAGCCCTGCGGGAGCCCCTGCGCCACGTAGAGGCTCGCGAGCAGCCCGAGGCGCGCGCCCGACGTCACGCGCCCCGCCCCCGGGACCACCCTGCGGGCCCTCCGCGCCCCGCGCCCCTCGTCGTCCGTTTGCGGGCCTCGAGCCGCGGGACTATGCTCGCCCCATGGCCTTCTGGCGGCGGGGGGTGTCGGGGCGCGTGCGGTACCTCCCGCGCGCGGGGCGAGCGATCGTCATCTCGGACCTCCACGGGCACTGGAGCGACTGGTCGGCGTTCCTCCGCGCCTCGCGCGCGCTCGAGCGGATCGCCGCGGGCGAGGACCTCTGGCTCGTGATCACGGGCGACGTGCCCGACGTCGAGCGCCACCGCGCCCTCGACCCCGAGGTGCCCGAGGACGGCGACGTGCGGATCCTCGACGCGCTGATCGCCGCGCGCGCCGCGCTCGGGGCGCGCGGCGAGCGGATCGTCTACCTCGAGGGCAACCACGACTTCCACGTCGCGCGGATCTGGCGCGAGGTGGCCCGCTTCCACGCCTTCGCCCGCGGGCACACCCCGGTCGGCCTCGACCGCGTCCCCGACGTCACGCGCGAGGACGTGGTCGCCTACTTCGCGCACTACCGCGACACCTACGGCGAGGCGATCTTCGCGAACAACCTCGCCCCCTACGACATGATCTGGCGGGTCCGCCCCGAGCACGTGCGGTTCCTCGAGGCGTCGCCCGTGCTCGCGGTCGCCCCGGCCGCCGGCGTCCTCGTGACGCACGCGGGCCCGCCGCGCATGGCCGGCCGCTCGGGCCGGGCGGTCCGCCGCGAGGTCGCCCGCGCCGACCGGGAGTGGATGCGCACGGCCCCGCCGGAGGCCTACTACGCGTCGGCCTACCACCAGGTCCTGAACCACCGCTTCCGCAGCGGCGACTACGGCCTGGACGACGTGCGCGCGTTCCTCCACGCCTTCGGCGCCGGGCTGCTCGTGACCGGGCACACGCCCCACCCCTACCTGATCGACGCCGCCCGCCGGGCCCCGATCGAGCACTGCGCGTTCCGCGACGGCCTCGGCCTGGTGGGCGCGCAGCAGGTCGTCCTCTGCTCCTCGTTCGGCGCGCTCGAGCCCGGGCTCAAGCGCTACCTCGAGGTCGACCTGGCCCGCCGCCACCGTGGTGTCGACGACCTGTTCGCCGACCCGGGCACCGAGGTCCGCCCGCTGCGCCCCGACGACTCGGCCGAGGGCCGGCGCCTCGACGGCCAGGCCCTCGTCGCCCTCGTCGCCGACGAGGAGCCCGAGCCCGCCGTCACGCGCGCCCTCGACGGCGACACGACCGCGATCGCCTGACGTCCACCGCGCGTCCACGCGCCGAGGCGGCAGGGGCCCCCGAGGAGTGCTCCCGGCCGAAGGGCCGTGGTCACGCCGCGAGGCCTCCCCTCGCCGCCCGGCCCTGGCGCCGCCCATCCCCGTCCAGTAGGCGGCGGGAGCGCCGCAGGCGCGCCCGCCGCCGACGGGAGGGCCGCGGGCCGCGCGCCCCCGCCGCGGGCCGGGCGCTGGGGCGGCCCCGGGGGGCCGGGGGGCCCCCCGGCCGGGCCGGCGCGGGCGCGGCGG
>JANJTH010000715.1 GCA_024711205.1 Planctomycetota bacterium
CCGCCGCGCCCGACCTCGCCATGCGCGAGGGCCTCCCGCCCGACGGCTGGGTGCGGCTCGCCCGCGCCGCCGGCGGCCCGGTCGCGCCCTGGCTCCTCGCGCTCGCGCGCGCGGCGGGCGACGACGTGCTCGCCTACCGGCGCGCGCTCCGGGCGGCCGCGGGCCCGCTCGACCGCGACGGCACGGTCCACTACCTCCCCCACCCCGTCGCGCTCGAGGACGACCCGGGCGCCGGCCCGGCCCTCGTGTTCGTGGCGCCCGACCCGGGCGAGACGGGCGGCCCGGAGGGGTCGAGCAAGGCCCCCTTCCCGGCCCTCCGTCCGTGCCGGCTCGATCGGCTGTTCGGGCACGGCCCGGCCGCGCTCGGGCCGCGCTTCGACCCGGCCGGCCAGCGCGACTACGTGGACAAGTGCCTCGCCGGCCGCGACGACTTCGGGCTCGACCTCGGCGACCTCGCGGGTGATCGGCTCGAGGCGGAGTGACCGCGCCCCGACGCTCCGGCCTGCTCCAGCACGCCGCGGGCGGGCTGGTCATCGCCTTCGTCGGCGCGATCAGCGCCATCGCGGGCATGTGCCTCGGGGGCCTCCTCCTGCTCTGCCTCGGGAGCGTGCTCTTCGCGCTCGTGGACCTCCCCGACCCGGAGGCTCAGGCGATCTTCCTCGGCTGGTGCGGGTGGGTCCTCGTCCCCGCGGGCGCCGTCCTCGTGGTGGCGATCGCGCTCCTCGACCTCGCCTGGACCAACGCGCCGGCCGCGCCCGCCGGGCACCGGCGCTACGCGCTCCGCTGGGCGGTCGGCCTGTGCGTGGCCCCGCTCGCGGCGTTCGCGAGCGCGCAGGGCGCCCCGAGCGCGCTCGAGCTCGACCAAGTCCTGGGCGCGTGGGCGCCCTGGGTCGCGGCGCTCGCCGCGCTCCTCCTCGCGGGGATGGGCGCATCCGCGGACCTGGTGTGGCTCGCGGGGCGAGCCACGCCCCACGCGCCGGCCCCCACCTCGAAGGCGAGCCCGCGTGACCTCGCGCCGGCCGCGGGGTCCGATCCGGGGTAGAACGTGCCCGTGCTCGGCCCCGAGACCGCTCCGTCCCCGTCCGCCCCGCCCGCGTCGACGCCCGGGCCGGCGGGCCCCCGCCCGGCCGTCGCGCTCGTGGCCGCGCTGCGCGAGAACCTGGCCCGCGTGTTCGTCGGGCCCGCCGAGACGGTCGACCGCGTGCTGGTCGCGCTGCTCGCCGAGGGGCACCTCCTCGTCGAGGACGTGCCGGGCGTCGGCAAGACGACGCTCGCGAAGGCGCTCGCCCGCTCGATCGCGTGCGGGTTCAAGCGCGTGCAGTTCACGCCCGACCTGCTCCCGAGCGACGTCGTGGGCGTGAGCGTGTGGGACCAGGCCGCCCGCGCGTTCGAGTTCCGGCCCGGGCCCGTGTTCACGAACGTGCTCCTCGCCGACGAGGTGAACAGGACGAGCCCGCGCACGCAGTCGTGCCTGCTCGAGGCGATGAGCGAGCCGGCGGTCACGGTCGACGGCGTCCCGCACGCGCTCCCGCGCCCGTTCCTCGTCGTCGCGACCCAGAACCCGTTCGAGTTCGAGGGGACCTACCCGCTCCCCGAGAGCCAGCTCGACCGGTTCCTGCTCCGCCTGCGCGTGGGCTACCCGAGCGCGGCGCAGGAGCGCGAGGTCCTGCGCGCGCAGGCGCTCGCGCACCCGCTCGAGCGCCTGACCCCCGTCGTCGACGCCGAGGACGTGCTGCGGCTCCAGGCCGAGACGCGCGCGGTCCGCGTCGACGACGCGCTCGTCGACTGGGTCGTCGCGCTCGCGCAGCGCTCCCGCGCGCACCCGGCCTTCGCCGTCGGCGTGAGCCCGCGCGGCGCGCTCGCGCTCCGCCGCGCGGCGCAGGCGCTCGCGCTCGTGCGCGGGCGGACCTACGCCGTCCCCGACGACGTGCGCGACCTCGTCGTCCCGGCGCTCGCGCACCGCGTCCTCCCCGCGCCGGGCGTCGCGGGCTCGGGCGAGGAGGCGCTCGCCCGCCTGCTCGAGGACGTGCCGGTCCCCGTCTGACCCGGCCGGGGAGCGCGCGGGAGCCCGTGCGCGGTCCACTCCGCGCTCGGCCCGCGCCTGGCCGACCTCCCTCCGGTCGGTCCGCCGGCACGGCCCTCGCGCGTCGCTCAGGGGCCCGGCGCGAGGAGGCGCGCGAGCGTCTCGAGGGCCTCCGCGAGCTCGAGGTTCGTACGCGCGCGGACGTGCCCCCGCGCGAGGTCCTCGAGCGCGCGAGCGGCGGTGCGCCGCTCGCCGCCCGCGAGGTCCTCGGCCACGCGCCGCAGCGCCGCGGACTCGCGGGTCGCGGCAGCGAGCGCAGGCAGCCCCGCCCACGCGTCGCGCGCGGCCGCCGGGTCGCCGGCGCGGTCGAGCGCGAGCGCGCGCCCGACCGCGTGGAGGAGGCTCCGCCCGGCCGTCTCCTCGAGCCGCCGCGCGGCCTCGGGCGGGTCCGCTGGCGCCCCGCGTCCCTCGCGGCGCGCCCGCGCGGAGAGCAGCGTCGCGAGCCGAGGCTTCGGGCTCGCGCCGGCCGTCTCGCGCTGCGCGTGCGCCCGGTCGAGGTAGGCAAGCGCGGCCGCGTCGTCGCGCGGGAACGGGGGCGTCCCGCGGCGCAGGCGCACCCCCACGGCCTCGATCGCGCCCGGCCAGCCCGCATCCGCCGAGCGCACGAACCACGCCGCCGCCTGCTCGGGGTCGGCCGGGAGGCCCTGCCCGCGCTCCCAGGCCTCGGCGAGCGTGTGCATGGGCCCCGAGAGGCCCAGTCCTGCGGAGGCGAGCGCCGCGGCGGTCCGCGCGTCGACGTCCGGCGGCGGGGGGCGCTCGGGGAGCGCGCGCAGCCGCGCGAGCGCCTCCTCGACGGGCAGCGCCGGGCCCCCCGGGCTGGCCGCCGCCGGAGCCCCGGCGCCGAGCGCGCCGGGCGTCGACGGGTCCGCCGGGC
>JANJTH010000727.1 GCA_024711205.1 Planctomycetota bacterium
CTCTCCCGATCTCGCCTCGCGCTGTCGTCGCTCGGCGCGGCCTCGCGCCGCCCGGGGGGGGCGCGGCGGCCGGCCGCCCGCGCCGCCCTCAGTCCGCGGTCGCCTCCTGCGCGCGCTTGCAGCGGATGCACAGCGTGGCGAACGGGAGCGCCTTGAGCCGCTCCGCGTTGATCGGCTTCTCGCACTCCTCGCACAGGCCGAAGCTCCCCGCGTCGATCCGCCCGAGCGCGTACTCGATCTGGTCGAGCTCGGCGCTCTCGATCTCGAGGATCTTGTAGGAGGTCTCCTCGTCGTTGGCGTCGCCGCCGAGGTCGTCCATGTCGGCGAGGTGGTGGCCCTCCGCGGCCGTCCGCATCTCGTCGAGCTCGGTGTTGATGTTCTTCGAGAGGGCGGACTTCTTCTGGAGGAGCAGGTCGCGGATCTGCGCGACCACGTCCGCGGAGACGCGCTCGGTCGCCTCCTCGAGCTCCTTGGGCTTGATCTTCTTGCGCGCCATGGGGGGGGCCCTTCGTGCGTCCCTGCCCGTCGCGGCAGGAAAAGCGTGCGCAAGATAGCCGCGCCCTCCGGGCCTGTCAAAGCCAGGCGGCGGGCCGCGCGCACAGGCGCGCGAGCGCGCGGCGCTGCACCGGGTCGAGGTCGACCCAGGCGCAGTGGAGGAAGTGCGCGCGTCGGCCGCCCCCCTCGCGGAAGCCGCGCCCCACGACGCGCGCGCGCAGCCCGGTCAGGACCTCGCCCCCGCCGAGCGGCAGGTCGAGCCCCAGCTCCGCGCCCCGCCGGACGTCGCGGTCGGCGAGCAGCGCCACGCCGCCCTCCGACGCGTCGAGCGCCGCGACCTCGACGCCCTCGGGGTCCTCGAGCGCGGCCCCGTCGGGGAGCCGCTCGACGGCGACCCAGAACGGCGGCACGTCGAGCCGGGCGCGGTGCTCGCGCCGCCGCTCCTCGAGCAGCAGGAACTCGCCGTGCTCGAGCGCCAGGGCCCGCCCGGGCGCCGGGCGCGTGCGGAAGCGGTAGGTGCCCTCGCCGTCGCGCCCGAACGAGGCCCAGGCGGGGCCGCGCAGCGGGCGTCGCCTCGCCTCGGCGCCGGAGGGCGGCGCGCACACGATCGCGTCGGCGTCGACGACCGCGACGCGGAGCTCGAGCCGCTCGCCGGCGTCGGGGCGGAGCTCGAGCAGGTCGCCCGGGCGGAGGTCGTGGGTCGAGCGGGCGAGGCCCGGCTGGCCGGCGAAGCCGAGGCGTCGGCGCAGGCGGTCGAGGGCCTCGACGCGGGCGGCGCGCGCGGGGGCCGGCAGCTCGCGCGCGCGCGCCGCCTCGGCGCGCGCGAAGCGGTCGAAGTCGGCGCCGCGCTCGAGGGCCCGCCAGGGCTCCTCCGGCGCGTCGATCCGGGCCCACGCGGCGAGCGCCTCGAGGTCCGCGGGCGAGAGCCCCGCCTGCCCCGCGCGCGCCCGGAACCGCGCCCAGCCGGCGGCGCGCCGGGCCTCGCGCGCGGACGTGACCGGCATGGTCACGGCCAGCGCGGCGAGGACGAGCGCGGCGAGGAGCGCGGCGGGGAGCGCGTCGAGGACCGGGCTCACGGCGCGCCCCCGGGCGCACGCGCCCGGCGCCCGAGCCGCGCGCGCCCGGCGCTCGAGCCGCCGCTCAACACGTCGCGCTCCGGATCGCGGCGAGGACCTCCGCGGGGTGGCTCGCGGCGAGCAGCGCGCCGCGCACCTCGGGGCGGAGGAGCTGCCGGGCGATCGCGGCGAGGTTCGTGACGTGCCGGTGCCGCTTGCGCTGCGGGGTCACGAGCAGGATCACGATCCGCGTCAGCGCGTCGTCGACCGCGTCGAACGGCACCCCGGCCGGGAACACCCCGAGCGCCGCGACCTCGTCGTCGACGCGGGTCGTCGTCCCGTGCGGGATCGCGATCCCGCTCTCGAGCCCGGTCGAGAGCCGGCGCTCGCGCTGCATGATCGCGTCGAGGACCTCGTCGCGGGCGTCGCCCGGGACGGCGCCGGCGCCCAGGAGGTGGTCGAGCAGCTGCTCGATCGCGGCCTCCTTGCGGCTCGCCTGGAGCCCGACCCACACGTAGCGCTCGCGGGTCAAGGTCAGCAGGTCCTTGGCCGCCGCCTCGTCGCAGCCCGCCTCGTCGCTCGGGGACTCACTTGCCATCGACGGGGCGACCAGCTCCTGCGCGCGCGGCCGACGCCCACGCGCCGCCTCGCCCCAGGATAATGCCTGCGGCGCCCCGGGGAATAGGGGCGAGGCTCGGGGCGTTCGGGGCGGAGGCGAGAGGCGACGTGGCGAAGGCCGGGGCGGCGAGGGGCGGGGCGGCGACGGCCGCCGCGGGCGGGGCGGCCGACCGGCGCGCCGCGTTCGAGGAGCTCCTGCGCCCGCACCAGGGCGCCCTGTGGGGGTTCGCGCTGCGGCTCACGCGCAACGCGGCCGACGCCGAGGACCTCCTCCAGGAGGGGCTCTACCGCGCCTACCGCGGGCTCGACGGGTTCGAGCCGGGCACGCACTTCAAGCGCTGGGTGTTCCGGATCGTCACGAACGCGTTCCTCTCGCGCTGCCGGACCCAGGCGCGGGCCCCGCGCGCGGTCGGCCTCGAGGGCCTGGGCGCCCCCGCGCCGGCGCCCGAGGACCTGAGCCCCGCGGCCGCGCTCGAGGACGAGCTCGCGAGCGCCGCGACGGACTGGCAGGCGCTCTACGCCGAGGCCGTCGACGACGAGGTGAAGCGCGCGCTCGACGACCTGCCCGACGAGCTGCGCGCGACCCTGCTCCTCTCGGGGCTGGGCGGGCTGCGCTACCAGGAGATCGCGGACGTGCTCGAGGTCCCGGTGGGCACGGTCATGTCGCGGCTGTTCCGCGCGCGGCAGCGGCTCAAGCGGGCGCTCCACGACTACGCGCTCGCGCGCGGGCTCGGCGATCAGGCGCGCGCCGTCGGGCGCAGGGGAGAGGGCTGACGTGCGCTGCGCCGACGTCCGTGACCTCATGTGGCCGTTCCTCGACGGCGAGCTCGAGGTGGACCGCAACGTCTCGGTCATGAAGCACCTCGAGCTGTGCCCGGGCTGCCGGGCGCGGTCCGAGGCCGAGGGCGCCCTGCGCGACCTCGTGCCGCGCGCCACGGCCGCGCCCGAGGCGCCCGCGCTCTGGCTGCGCGTGCTCGACCAGGCCTGCGCCCGGGCCGACGCCGAGCGGGTCGAGGCGCAGCGGGCGGCGGCCGAGGGGGCGGTCGCGCTCCAGGCCGACCCCGCGCCCTCCCGGTCGTGGGCCGCGCGCGCCCGCGCGGCCTGGCGGCCGCTCCTCGCGGCCGCGTGCGTGCTGATCTTCGTGGGCGCGGCCGCGGGGCCCGAGCTCTACTGCGTGGCGCGCTGCCCGACGCTCGGGCGGGCGGCCGCGGTCCATCACGCGGGCCTGCTCGACGCGCCCCGGCCGCTCGAGGAGCTGGGCCTGCCCGTCGAGGGCGGGCTCGGCTGCCGCAAGGCGACCCCGCGCGGAGTGACGCTCGTGGGCGCCTGCGTCCCGGTCGTGGGCGGCGAGGTGTGCGCGGTCGTGCGCCTGCGCTGCGACTGCGACGGGCGCGAGGTCGTGGCGCTGCGGCTCCTGCGCGCCCACGTGCACCGCTGGCACGAGCGCACGCTCGAGGACGGGCGGCGCTACGTCGTGTTCCGGCGCGACGGCGTGCGCGGCGTCGGCTGGCTCGACGCCGAGGGCGGCCTGCGCTGCTTCGTGGGCGACGAGGCCGTGCCGGAGGGGCGGCTCGTGGCGATGGCCGCGGCCGCGCGCGGCGCCGGGAGCTGACCGCCCGCCGCGTGCCGCGGCTGCGCGCGGCGCG
>JANJTH010000529.1 GCA_024711205.1 Planctomycetota bacterium
GCCCCGGCCGGCGCGACGGCGACGCCCGAGGACGCCGCCGCCGCGGCGCAGCGCCGCGCGGGGGTGCTCCTGACGGCCGGCGATCTCCCCGGCGCGCTCGCGGCCGCCGACGAGGCCCTCGCCCTCGACCCCCGCGCGCACTCCATGCGCGCGGTCAAGGCGATCGCGCTGCGCCAGCGCGGCGACCTCGAGGGCGCCCTGCGCGAGGCGGCGCGCGGGCTCGAGGCCGCCCCCGACCACGCGGCCCTCCGCGTCGAGCGCGCCGCGGCGCTGCGGCTGCTCGGGCGCCTCGACGAGGCCGAGGCCGACCTCTCGCGCCTGCTCGAGGTCCGGCCCCAGGCGGCGGACGCGTGGCTCCACCTGGCGGCCGTGCGCTTCGACCGTCGCGACGACGACGGGGCCGAGGCCGCGTTCTCCCGGTGCCTCGAGCTCGACCCCGAGCAGGTCGACGCGCTCGTGAACCGCGCGCTGCTGCGCCGCCGGCGCGGCGACCTCGCCGGCGCAGGGCGCGACGTCGAGGCCGCGCTGCGCCTCGCGCCGGGCAACGTCACTGCGCTCGCCGTCCAGGCCAGCCTGGCCGCGCGGCGCGGCGACCACGCCGCGGCCCTCGCGGGCCTGACGCGCGCGCTCGACCGCGCTCCGGAGAGCCCGCACCTGTTGCTGGAGCGAGCCGACGTGCACCTCTTCCTGCGCGACCGAGCGGCCGCCCGGCGCGACGTCGAGCGTGCCCTCGCGCTCGAGCCCGCCCACGCGAGGGCGCTGGCCACCCTGCGGCGGCTCGACGCGATCGAGCGCGGCGGCGGCGCCGATCCGCTCGACGGGTCGCTCGCCGACCTGCAGGCGCTCGTCCGGCGGGAGCCCGACCGCCTGGACGCCTGGACGCAACTGGCGACGAAGGCCCTCGAAGAGCGCGCGTTCGGGACCGCGCTCGAGGCCGCGGACCGCCTGCTCACGGAGCCGGACGCCCAGGCGCGCGGCTTCGGCCACCTCGTCCGCGCCCGCGTCCACCTCGCCGCGCGGCGCTTCGCCGAGGGGCAGCGCGAGGCCGACCTGGCGTGCGCCGCGCGCCCCGAGGACGCCGCCGCCTGGGACCTCGCCGGGGTCGCCCGGTACATGCTCCGGGACTTCGCGGGCGCCGTCGCCACCCACGACCGCGCGGTCGCGCTCGCGCCCGGGTCGGCCGTGTTCCTGGCCAACCGCGCCTCGGCGCTCGTCGCCGGGCACCAGGCGGGCCGGGCCGGCTGGGCCGAGCGGGCGCTCGCGGACCTCGAGCGGGCCGTGGCGCTCGACCCGGACCTCCTGAACGCCTGGGGGAACCTCGGGATCCTGCGCGCGGAGCGCGGCGACCTCGACGGCGCGATCGCCGCCTGCGAGCGGACGCTGGCGCTCGCGCCCGACCACCCCCTGGCCCCGCGCACGCGCGCCATGCTGGACGACCTCCGACGCCGGCGGGCCGCGCAGCGCTGAGCGGCGGCCGGGCAGCTCCGGTTGGCCGGGCCTTGCGTCTCGCCCGGGAGCCGATCCCCCAGATCCTGCGGATCGCACGCGCGCCGAATCGGCGCCGCCACGGGGCGGACGGGGCTTACACCACACGTCGCGTCCGCGCGATCTGGCACGCGGTGCGCTCTGGGGTCCCTCGAAGACGACGCGAAGCGGTCCACTCACCCCAACCAACCCAACCCAAACCGGGCTGCGGCGCGTCGTCGAAACCACAACTCCTTCCTTCCTTCCTTCCAGGCAGCGACCCCGGGCGACCCCCGGGGTCGCGGTCTTTCCGGAGCCTCGGGGAGCGCGACCTGCTCGCGGTGGGCGCGGCGGCGCGTGCGCGCCGGAGGGACCTGCGTTGAACGGCGACTGGACCGAATGCCAGGAGGCCCCACTCCGCGGGCGGCGGATCGAGAGTTCGGGGCCGGCTCGTCTCGCGGCGGGGTCGAACCCCCGGATCCGGTGGAACGGACCCGCGCCCGATCGTCGCGCGCACGGGCAGAACGCGACTTACGTCATGCAGCGCTGCGCACGGAGCTGGCACGCCGCGCGCTCGGGGAGTCCCTCGAAGACGACGCGAGGCGGCCCACTCACCCCAACCAACCCAACCCAAACCGGGTCGCGGCGCGTCGTCGAAACCACAACTCCTTCCTTCCTTCCTTCCAGGCAGCGACCCCGGGCGACCCCCGGGGTCGCGGTCTTTTTGCCGCGCGTGCGACTTCGCACGGCGCGGGCGACGGGTCCCGCCGCGGTCCGCCGCGGGCCGCGCGGCTATCCTCCCGCTCGTGGCTGCCGACCCTGCCTGCGCCGCGCCGCTCGTGCTCGAGGCCCTGCGCCGGCTCGGGCTCCCGGACTTCGGGCCGGAGGCCGTCGCGGCGGCGCTCGAGGGGGGCGCGCCCGGGGAGGACGTCGTCGCCGCGCTCGTGCGGGCGGGCCGGCTCGCCCCGCACCAGGCCCTCGCGGTCCGCTCGTTCCTCGCGGCGCAGGCGACCGCGTGCGCGTGCGGCGGCCCGGTCCTGCGCGACGCAGTCTGCCCGGTCTGCGCGGCGGGCGGCGAGGCCGCTGTGAACGCGCAAGGCCAGGCGGCCCCCGACGGGCCGCCCCACGGCGGATCGGCAACCGGCGTGGCGGGGCACGGCGGGACGGGGGCGCGCGACGCGGCCCGGCTCGGGCCGCTCGTCCTGCTCGAGCGGCTCGGGCGCGGGGCCGCGGGCGACGTCCTTCGCGCGCGCCACGTGGAGCTCGGCCGGACGTGCGCGGTCAAGCTGCTGCGAGGCGCTGCGGGCCCGCTCGCGCGCCGGCGGTTCGCGCAGGAGGTCGAGGCGCTGGCGCGGCTGCGCCACCCCGGGGTCGTGCGCGTGTTCGCGGCCCACGAGGCGGGGGACGTCGTCGGCTGCGAAATGGAGCTCGTCGAGGGCGAGGACCTGCAGGCCCGCCTCGATCGCGCGGGCCCGCTGCCCTGGCGCGAGGCGGCCCGGCTCGTGGCCGACCTCGCGCGCGCGGCCCACCACGCGCACGGGGCCGGCGTCCTGCACCGCGACCTGAAGCCGAGCAACGTCATGCTGCGCGCCGAGGACGGCCGGCCGGTCCTCGTCGACTTCGGCTGCAGCCTGCTCTCCGACCGCTCGACGTCGCTGACCGCCGCGGGCGCGCTCGTGGGCACCCCGCTGTTCATGGCGCCCGAGGCGCTGCGCGAGGGGCCGCGGAGCGTCGCGACCGAGGTCTACGCGCTCGGCGCCGTGCTCCACGCCACGCTCACCGGGCGCCCGCCCTTCGAGCCCCGCTCGCTGCCGGAGCTGGTCCGGGCCGCCGAGGCGGGCGCCTGCCCCCCGACCGCGGCCCCCGGGGCCCCGGTCGCGCTCGAGGCGGTCCGGGCACGCGCCATGTCGCCCGATCCCGCCGCGCGGCAGCCCTCCGCGCTCGCCCTCGCGCGCGACCTCGAGGCCGTGCTCGCGGGCCGCGCGCCCCGGGCGCGCGCCCTCCGGTGCACGGGCCGGCTCGCGC
>JANJTH010000920.1 GCA_024711205.1 Planctomycetota bacterium
CGCGCTCGCGGCGCGGGTCGCCGCCTGCCTCGCGGGCGCGGCGGGCGCGGGCGCGGCCGAGGCGCCCGCGCTCGGTCGGTTCGGCCGCTACCTGCTGCTCGCCGAGGTCGCGCGCGGCGGCATGGGCGTCGTCTACAAGGCGCGGCACGCCGACTTCGACCGGGTGTTCGCGCTCAAGGTCATGCTCGCGGGCGCGCTCGCCGACGAGACGGCGCGCAAGCGGTTCCTCCACGAGGCGGAGGCCGCCGCCGGGCTGGACCACCCGGCGATCGTGCGCGTCCACGACTGCGGGGAGGTCGACGGTCGGGCCTACCTCGCCATGGACTTCACGGAGGGGCGCCCGCTCTCGCAGGTCCTGCGCGACCCGGCCTGGTCCCTCGACGAGCTCGTCGCGATGTTCGTGCACGTCGTGCGCGCGGTCCATTACGCGCACGCGCGCGGGATCGTGCACCGGGACCTCAAGCCCGAGAACGTGCTCGTCGACGCGCAGGGCGCCCCGCACGTGCTCGACTTCGGCGTCGCCAAGCGGATCGGCGAGGGGCCGGGCGAGCTGACGCTCTCGGGCGAGGTCGTGGGGACGCCCGCCTACATGCCGCCCGAGCAGGCCGAGGGGCGGACCAACGACATCGACACGCGCAGCGACGTCTACGCGCTCGGGGCGACGCTGTTCGAGCTCGTGACGGGCGGGCGCCTGCCGTTCGAGGGCAAGACCGTCACGGACACGCTCACGCGGATCCTGCTCGAGGACGCGCCGGCGCCGAGCAAGCATCGGCCCGGGCTGCCCTGGGAGCTCGACGCCGTCGTCCTCAAGGCGCTCGAGAAGCAGCCGGAGCGGCGCTACCAGTCGGCGGCCGAGCTCGCGCTCGACCTCGAGCGCTACCTCGAGGGGCGCCCGATCCTGGCCCGCCAGGCCTCGCTCGGCTACCGGGCCCGCAAGTGGCTCGCGCGGCGCTGGCGCCCGGTCGCGGTCGCGGCGCTCGTGGGCTGCGCCGCGCTGCTCGCCTCGAGCTGGGTCGTGGTGCGGGGGCGCCGGCTCGAGCGCGCGGCCGAGGACGCGCGCCGGGAGGCCGTCGCGCGGCACCTGACCGAAGGCGAGGGCGCGCTCGCGGCGGGCCGCGCCGAGGACGCCCGGGCGCTCTTCGTGGCGGCGCTCGCGCTGGCCCCCGAGGACGCGCGGGCGGCCGTCGGGCGCGAGCGAGCCGACCGGCTCGCGGCGGAGCAGGCGGCGCGGGCGGACGCCGAGCGGACCGCGGCCGAGGAGCAGCGACGACGGGGCGAGGCCGAGGCCCAGGCCGCGGCCCTCGTCGAGGAGGGCCGCGGGCGGCTCGGCGCGGGCGCGCTCGAGGAGGCGCGGAAGGCCTTCGAGCGGGCGCTCGTGTTCGCCCCGCTCTCGGCCGAGGCGCGGGCCGGCCTCGTCGAGGCCGAGGCCGGGCTCAAGGCGGCGAGCGCGCGGGCGCAGGAGCGCGCGCAGCTCGCGCGGGACGCGGGGAAGGCCCAGGCGCACGAGGACGCGGCGCGCGCGCTCCTCGCGCGGGGCGACGCGCGGGGGGCGCAGGCCGAGCTCTACAAGGCGCTCGCGTTCGGCTCGACGGAGGCCGAGGCCCTCCTGCGCTCGGCCGAGGAGCGGCTCCTCGCGCAGCGGCAGGCGGAGGCCGACGCGCAGGCCGCGGCCGAGGCGAAGCGGCTCGTGCGCGAGGGCGACCGGGCGCTCGACGACGACCGGCCCGAGGACGCGCTGCGGGCCTACGTGCAGGCGCTCGCGTTCGACGGGCAGAGCCAGGCCGCCCAGGACGGGCTCGTCGAGGTCCAGCTCCGCCTGCGCGAGCGCGAGGCCGCGGTCGAGCGGCGGGCCCGCCAGGGGCGGGCCGACGCGCAGGCGGCGCGGGGGGCCGAGGCGCTCGCGCGCGCCCGACGGCAGTACCGCGAGGGGGAGGACGTGGACGCGGTCCGCGAGGGCTACTTCGAGGCGCTCGAGGCGTTCGACCGGGCCCTGTTCGTCGTGCCCGAGCACCCGCGCGCGCGGCAGGCCAAGGGCGAGGCCGCCCGCGAGGTCGCGCTGATCCTCCGCGAGGAGGGGCAGTACGAGCTCGCGTCCTTCGTGCTGCGGCTCGGCGGCGTCGAGCCCGACGAGGGCGCCGCGCCGGAGCTGCCGCTCGACCCCCACCTCGTCGTGGTCGAGGCGGACAAGGTGAACGTCCGGCGCGCGTTCGGCGGCGTGGTCCGGTTCGCGCCGTCGCGGGCGTTCGACGCGCTGCGGGCGTGGGTCGCGGCGCGCGGCGAGCGGTTCCGGGTCGTGGTCCAGGTCCGCTCCGAGCCGACGGCGAGCATCCCGCCGGCGGTCCACTGCACGGGGCTCTGGGTGCGGCTCGAGGACCGGCAGACGAACACGGTCTCGCCGGTCGTCCGGGTCGACTTCGAGGGCGGGCGGTTCGCGCGCCCCGTGACGGTCGACGCGCGGGGGCGGATCGTGGCACCCTGGGATCGGACGCGGGAGCTCGACGCGGCGCGCTACCAGGCGCGGGTGGAGCAGGAGGTCCGGCGGCTCGTGACCGAGGCCGAGCGCAAGTGACGGAGGCGACCCAGGCGCCCGCGCGGAGCGGCGCGGCGACCGGCGTGGTCCGGGGGCTGGCGGCGCCCCGGGGCGAGGCCGACCTGGCGCTGCGCCAGGCGCGCTGGGGCTTCGTGCCGTCGCTCGACGATCCGGTCGTCCCAGGGGCGCTCGCGCAGCGGCTCGGGCTGCGCCCGGGGCACGAGGTCGAGGGCCGGCTCGAGGGGGACGGCGCCGGCGAGGGCCCCGTCGTCGCGGCGATCGAGCGCGTCGACGGGCTCGCCCCCGAGGTCGCGGCGCGCAAGCCCGCGCTCGAGGGGCTCACCCGGCGCGGGCCGGGGCGGCGCCTGCACCTCGCCGGGCGCCAGGGCGTCGATGGTCCGCTCGTGCGCGCCGTCGATGCCCTCGCCCCGCTCGCGCTCGGCGGGCGCCTCCGGCTCTCGGGGGCGCGCGGCGCCGGGCGGAGCCGGGCGTTCGCGGCGGTCCTCCGCGCGCTCGGCGAGCGCCTGCCGGACGCGCGGCTCGTGCTCCTCCTCGCGCACGGGCGGCCCGAGGAGGCGACCGCCTGGCGGCGCGCCGCGCCGCGGGCCGACGTCCTGGCGGCCCCGGGCGAGCTCGACCCGACGCTCGCGCTCGCGGTCGTCGACCTCGCGCTCGCACGGGTGGCCCGGCTCGTGGAGGCCGGGCGCGACGTCATCCTCGGGGTCGACGCGCTCGACCTGCTCGTCCGGGAGCTTGCCCGGGCGCCGGACCCGCCCCGGGGGCGGCCGGCCCCGTCGCCGCTCCGCGGGCGCCTCGAGGCGCTCGCGGGCTCCTGGGAGGGCGCGGGGTCGGTGACCCTGGTCGCGGTCGACGCCCCCGATGCGACCGGCGGCGGGACGGCGGACCGGCCGCCGGCCGTCCCCCGGCCCCG
>JANJTH010000008.1 GCA_024711205.1 Planctomycetota bacterium
CCTCGACCCCCTGCGCGCCGGCCTCCTCGCGCGCGCGCGCGACGAGCCGGCGCAGGTCCTCGACCTCGCGCGCGGCCGAGAAGGCCGCGCCGGCCCCGTCCCCGGCCCGGCCCGCCAGCGCCGGCGCGAAGTCGGGGACGAGCCGCTCGGGCACGCGCCCGTGCGCGTCGCCGCGCCACGACCCCGCCACGTAGGCGGTCGACACGTGGACGAGCCGCGCGCCCGTCGCGCGCGCGACCTCGAGCGCGTGGAGCGCGCCGTCGACGTTCGCGGCGAGCGCCTCGGCCGGGTCGGGCTCGAGGGTCGTGAGCCCCGCGAGGTGGACGACCAGGTCGAGCCGGCCCGCGAGCCGGGCCAGGTCGCCGGCCGCGAGGCCGAGGCCCGGGCGCGCGACGTCGCCCGCGAGCGGGACGAGCCGGGGCGCGAGCCAGGGGCCCAGCCCCGCGCCGTGCGCCGCGTGGAGCGGCCAGAACGCGGGCGAGCGGGCGAGCAGGTCCTCGAGGCGCCGGCGCGCGCCCGCCGCGGGGTCGTCCGCCGGGCGCGCGGCGGGGCGAACGACGACGTGGAGCGGGCCGAGCCCGGGGACCCGCGCCAGGAGGTGGCCGAGCCACACCTTGCCGAGGAACCCCGTCGCCCCGGTCACGAGGAGCGAGCGGCCCGCGAGCGCGTCGTGGACGGACCAGGTCACGGGCCCGTTCTACGGGCTCGCGCCCCCCCGGGACAGCCCTCCGGGGGGCGTGCGATCCTCCGGGGGGCGCACCGTGCGCCCCCGGAGCCCTGCCCTGGACCCCACGACCTCCGACCTCACCGCGCCGCCGCCCGCCCGCCCGCTCGTCGCGGCCAGCGTCGCGGGCCTCGGCGTGCTCCTGGGCGTCCCCGGGGCGGTCGTCGCGCGCGCCGGCGCGAGCGCCGCCTGGCCGGAGGCGCCGCTCCTCCACCCCGTCGGCGACGTGCTCGTGGGCGCCGTCGTGGTCGCCCTCGCGCTCGCAGCGCCCGGGGCGCCCGGGCGGGCGCGTGCCCGCGCGCTCGTCGTCGCGCTCGCCTACGCCGTCGTCCTCGGGGCCGCGCTCCTGAAGCTCGGCGCCGCGCCGGGCGCCTGGGTCGTCGCGCACCCCGCGGGCGTTTTGGCCGCGGCCCTGGTCCTCGCCCGCCGCGCGCGCTGACGGCCCGCCCCCTCGGGACGGGCACGCGCGCGGGCGCTCGAGGGACGAGCGTCGCGGCTCGCCCGGCGCCTGCCCGCCGCCGGCCCGCGGAGGCGCGCCGCGGGGCGCCCGCCGCGCTCCGTCAGCCGCCGCCCGAGCGGGCCGCGTGCTGCTTCGCGAGCTCCTGGAACAGCTCGCGCAGGTCGGCCTCCATCTCGGCCGGCTTCTGGTAGCGATCGTCGGGGGCCTTCGCCATGGCGCGCGTGAGGATGTCCTCGAGCGCCTGCGGCACCTGCGGGTTCAGCGAGCGCGCCGGCGGGGGCTGCGCGTTCAGGATCTTCATGATGAACGAGCGCGTCGTCTTCTCGTTGAACGGGCGGCTCCCCGTGAGCATGTGGTAGAGCGTCGCGCCGAGCGAGTAGATGTCCGAGCGCTGGTCGGCGTTGAGCGCGTTGTCGAGCTGCTCGGGCGGCATGTAGGCGAGCGTCCCCATGCCCTCGCCGGGCGCGGTGAGCCCGCTCTGGCCGGCCTGCGCGAAGCTCTTGGCGAGCCCGAAGTCGACGAGCTTCGCGACCCCCTGGCTCGTGACCATGACGTTCTCGGGCTTGATGTCGCGGTGCACGATCCCGCGCTCGAACGCGTGCTGGAGCGCGTTGGCGATCTGGATCGTCATGCGCATCGCGTAGCCGACGTCGAGGCGCCCGTACTCCTCGATCAGCTTCGAGACCTCCCGGCCGTCGATGTACTCCATCGCGATGAAGTGGACGCCCTTGCTCTCGCCGGCGTCGAAGACGCGCAGGATGCTTGGGTGCACGAGCTGGCGGCCCGTGTCCGCCTCGCGGAAGAAGCGCTGGATGTCCTTCTCGCTCGACACGAGCTGCGGCTTGATCGTCTTGAGCGCGCACACCTCGTTCGACTTCAGGGCGACGGCCTTGAACACGGCCCCGAACGCGCCCTGCCCGAGCTTCTTCTCGATCCGGTAGCCCTCGACCATGTTCGGGTCGAAGTCGAGCTTGGCGAGGCACTCGGCGCACACGAGCCGGCCGTTCGTGTCCTGCCGGTAGCGGTTCTGCTGGATCTCCTGGGGCGTGATCGCGCGCTGGCAGTGCCCGCAGCGGTAGCCCGGGGCGGCGCCCTGCCCGCCGCCCGGGTAGACGGCGCTCTGGGGCTGGTTCGGGGCGAGCACGCGGATCTCGTTCTGCCCGAGGACGACCACGTCGCCGGGGCTCAGCGGGAGCCAGCCCGTCCCCAGGCGCTGGCCGTTCACGTAGGTCCCGTTCGACGAGCCCAGGTCCGCGATCAGGAGCCCGCGCGGCGTGTTCGAGATCTGGCAGTGGCGACGCGAGATCGAGGGGTCCTGGATCCGGAACGTCGCCTCGGTCCCCCGGCCGAGGACCACCGTCTGGTTGTCGTCGAGGGCGATCGTCTCGTTCGCGCGGGCGCCTCGAACCAGGCGGAGGCCGACACGCATGCACGCCCTCGGATCGCGGCTGCCGGCGCGGCCCCACGCCCCCCGGACGGCCCCCGTTGTAGCAGGGGAGCCCAGGCCAGGCAAGGCGTTGAAGCGATCGGCGCGCCTCGCCGCGCGGCCCCCGCCCCCGCGCGCGGCGCGTCCGGAACCGCCCCGGCGGACGCCCCGTGCGGGCGGACGCCGACGGGCCGCGCGGGCGGGGGCCGGCGCCAGCGGGGTATGCTCGCCGGCCCGAGGGAGGGCCCCGCCCTGCGGACGACGCTCGTGTTCATCCTGGCGCTCGTCGTCCCGAGCGTGCTCCTGAGCGCGTTCGCCTACCAGGCCGCGGCGGCCGAGCGCCGGGCGCGCCTCGCGGAGCGGTCCCGGGCCGTGCGCACGGAGGCGCTCGGGCTCGTGGGCGAGGTCGACGCCCTGCTCGGCTCGTGGGCGCGCGGGCTCTCCGCGGACCTGCGCGCGGCCGGGCCGGCGCGCGCCCCCGAGCAGGCCGTCGCGGCGATCGCCCGCCGCGTGGCCGAGGACCGCCTGTTCCGCCCCACGTTCCTCGTGCTCGACCGGGCCGGGCAGCGCGTGCACCCGGCCCCGCCGGCGCGCGCGA
>JANJTH010000043.1 GCA_024711205.1 Planctomycetota bacterium
AGCGAGGTCCGCGAGCGCGGCCCGCGCGCCCGCGTGGGCGGGCTCGAGCCGCAGCGCGTCGAGGAAGGCCGCGCGGGCGTCCGCCGCGTAGCCCAGGGTCCGGGCGTGCTCGGCCAGGGCCAGCCGCGCGGCCAGGGCGCCTGGTCCGACGCCCGCGCGGCCGGCCGCCGCGCGCAGCCGCTCGAGCTCGTCGAGCGGGTCGTGGCCGCGCTCGAGCCGCACCACGTCGAGCGGGTCGACCCGCACCTCGCCGAGCGGGCGCCGGACGACGAGCCACCCGTCCTCCTCCGAGACCGACCCCCGGAGCACGCGACCGTCGTGGAGCTCGACCTCGTCCCACGCAGGGACCGGGGCCGCGAGCCCGAGCGCGAGCAGCGCGAGGGTCCAAGACACGTTGCCGAGCCGCACGTCGACCTCCCTTCCTGTCCTTCGTCCACGGCAGAGCACCGCAAGGCCCGGGCCGGGCGGAACCCCGCCTGGCGCCGTGGGTGCCCGGCCCAGACCTGCGGAATCGGCCGCTGGCCCGTGCGGATCCCGCAGGCCGGGGTCGCCGCGCCTGCGGTCGTCGCCGCGCGCGGACGCCCCGACGGCGCGCCACGCAGCAGGTCCAGGCCCGCGCGCGCGTCGGCCCTCGACGTAACGCGCTTCGCCCCAAGGCGGCGCCGCCCCCGCGCCGGCCTTCGCCGGACTCCGGGTGCCGTCGGGGAGGCGGCGCCCGCCTCGGGGGATCCGTCTGGCCCCCGCCTTGCGGAACCCACCGCTCGCCGGAGCATGGTCTCCGCAGGACCTCGCGTGACGATCCCCATGCCGTCCCCCCCCTCCGCCGCACCGGTCGCCTCGTCGCCGGCGCCCGGCGGCCCGCGCGGGACGTCGCTCGGCGGCGCGCTCGTCGGGCTGACGCTCCTGATCGGCGCGGCGCTCGTCGCGACGACGTGGTTCGGGCACCTCGCCGTGCGCGAGGCCACGGCGGCGCTCGTGCGCGGGCAGGCCGACGGGCACATGACGACCCTCCGCAACGCGCTCCGCGAGGAGCAGGAGCGCCCGCCCTCGGCCGCGACGCTCGCGCGCGTCCTCGCCGAGGAGGGGCTCACCGAGGCGGTCCCGTACGTCGTCGCGCTCGACCCGCAGGGCGGGCGCTGGGCCGAGGCCGGCGAGAGCCTGCTGGGGGCCGAGCGGCTCCGCGCGACGCTCGCGCGCGCCGACGCGGGCGACCTGCTCGTCGAGGGCGAGCGCGCCGCCTACGTGGGCCGGCTCGCGCCGAGCCGGGCCCAGCGCGTGCTCCACCCCGACCGGCTCGTCCCGCGCGAGGAGCTGACGCGGATCGCGATCGAGGTCCGCCCGACGGCCGCGCGGCGCCTCGCGCTCGCCGCCGGCCGCACGCTCGCCGTGGGCGTCCTCGCGACCCTCGTGCTCCTCGCGACGACGTTCGCGTTCGCGCGCCTCCTCCGCCACCGCGAGGCGCTCGAGCGCGCGCTCGCCGAGCGACGGCAGCTCGCGGCGCTGGGCGAGATGTCCGCCGTGCTCGCGCACGAGCTCCGCAACCCGCTCGCCTCGCTCAAGGGGCACGCGCAGCTCCTCGCCGAGGCGCTCCCCGCGGACGGGCGCGAGCGCAAGAAGGTCGACCGGATCGTGGCCGAGGCCGAGCGGCTGCAGGCGCTCTGCACGAGCCTCCTCGACTTCGCGCGCCCCGGCGACGTCCGGCGCGCGCCCGAGCCGCTCGCCCCGCTCCTCGCCGCGTGCGTCGAGGCCGTGCCCGGGGCCCGGGTCGAGCTCGACCTCGCGGGCGCGCCCGAGGCCTGGCCCCTCGACCGGCTGCGCGTCGAGCAGGCCGTCACGAACCTGCTCCGCAACGCCGCCGAGGCCTCGCCCGAGGGCGAGGCGATCGCGCTCGCGGCCCGCGTCGAGCCGGGCCCGGGCGGGCGCGGGCCCGGCGCGCTCGCCCTCGCGGTCCGCGACCGGGGGCCCGGGCTCCCGCCCGGGCAGGAGGCGCGCGTGTTCGAGCCGTTCTTCACGACGCGGGTGCGCGGGACCGGCCTGGGGCTCGCGGTCGTCCGGCGGGTCGCCGAGCAGCACGGCGGCGAGGTCTCGGCGCGCACGCTCCCCGGCGGCGGGGCCGAGGTCGTGCTCCGCCTGCCCGCGGGGGCAGCGTCGGGCGGCGCGACCGGCGCGGGGGCGGAGCCGGGCGCCGGGGTGGCGCCGGGCGCGGGGGAGGAGGCGGGCGCGTGGCGCGGGTCCTAGTCGCCGACGACGAGGAGGGCGTGCGCGAGTTCCTCGCCGAGACGCTCGAGCTCGACGGGCACGACGTGACGCAGGCGAAGGACGGGCTCGCGGCCCGCCGGCTGCTCGAGACGCAGGCCTTCGACCTGCTCGTGACCGACCTCCGCATGCCGGGCCTCGACGGGCTCGGGCTCCTCCGCGCCTGCCGGGCCGAGCAGCCCGAGCTCGAGGTGATCCTGCTCACGGCCCACGGGACGGTCGACACGGCGGTCGACGCGATGAAGCTGGGCGCCTTCGACTACCTGCAGAAGCCGATCGCGAGCCCGGCGGCGCTGCGCCTGCTCGCGCGGCGCGCGCTCGAGCGGCGCGCGCTCGGGGCCACGCGCGAGTGGGTCGCGCGCGGCGTCGAGCCGCCCGAGACGCCGCTGACCTGGGGCGCGCCGGCCATGGCCCCGGTCGTCGACGCGCTCGGGCGCGTCGCGCCCACGAACGCGACCGTCCTGCTCACGGGCGAGAGCGGCACGGGCAAGGAGGTCGCCGCCCGGGCGCTCCACCGCATGAGCGCGCGCGCCGCGGGCCCCTTCGTCGCGATCAACTGCGCGGCGCTCTCCGAGCACCTGCTCGAGAGCGAGCTGTTCGGCCACGAGAAGGGGGCCTTCACCGGCGCGACCGCGCGCCGGCGCGGGCGGCTCGAGCTCGCGCAGGGCGGCACGTTCTTCCTCGACGAGGTGGGCGAGCTCAAGCCGGACCTCCAGGCCAAGCTCCTGCGCGTGCTCTCCGAGCGGCGCTTCGAGCGCGTCGGCGGCGCGCAGACGATCGAGGCCGACGTGCGCTGGCTCGCGGCCACGAACCGCGACCTGCGCGCGCGCGTCGACGAGGGCGCCTTCCGCGAGGACCTCTACCACCGGCTGTGCGTGTTCCCGGTCCACCTCCCGCCCCTGCGCGAGCGCCCGGACGACGTGGCCCCCCTCGCGACGCTCCTCCTCGAGCGCGTGGCCGCGGGCCTCGGCCGCCCGGGCCTGCGCCTGACCCCTGCCGCCCTCGCCGCGCTCGCGCGCCACGCCTGGCCCGGGAACGTACGCGAGCTCCAGAACGTGCTCGAGCGGGCCGCGATCCTCGCCCGCCGGCTCGAGCTCGAGCCCGACGACCTCCCGATCGAGGCGCCCCGCCGCCCGCCCGGGAGCCCGCCGTCGGGCCCCAACCCCGCCGTCGGCCCGACCTCGCCGGGCGCCCCCGCCGGGGCCGCCGGGCCGCCGCCCGTCCGCTCGCTCGAGGAGCTCGAGCGCGACGCGATCGTGGCGGCGCTCGCGAGCGCGGACGGCAACCGCCGGATCGCCGCCGAGCGGCTCGGGATCGGCGTCCGCACGCTCTACGAGAAGCTGCGCCGCTACGACCTGAAGTGACGCGAGGCGCCGGGGCAGCCGGCGCGGGCCCGTCGGGCCTCGCCCGGAGGCGCGGGCGACGCGTCAGCCCCCGAGCGCGCCGACGTCGAAGTCGCCGTCCTCGGCGACGGTGAAGCGGACCGTGGCCTGGCCGATCTTGATCTCGGTGTCGATCGCCAGGTTCGTGGGCACGCCGGGCTCGAGCTCGCCCACGCCGACGACCTCGATCGGGGCGTTGGTGCGGGTCGCCACGATCTGGAACTTGCCGTCGGTGAAGATGAACTGCCCGTGGCCCTCCTTGACGCCCGGGAGGGCGAGGCGGAGCGGGGCCGAGGTCTCGCTGCCGAACCGGATCATGCGCACGAGGAAGATGTACGAGTAGGGGACCGCCACGCGGTCGATCCGCACGCACTCGAGCGGGTGGCCGCCCTTCATGCCGAGCTGCGGGATCCCGGTCCGCTCGACCGCGGCCGGCGAGCGGAACACGCGCCCCTCGAGGTCGAGCCCGTCGCCGACCTGGAGGTGGAACTGCCGCGGGAGCGGCACGGCCTTGCCGAGCGTCAGCGGGTCGCCCTCGAGGAACATCTCGGCCCCGCCGTCGCGGCGCAGGTCGAGCCCGTCGCGCGTGAGCGCGAGGCCGCCCTGCTTCTCGCCGATGTCCGCCGACTCGCCGGGCCCGGGCGCGATGATCAGCTCGTTGAGCAGCTTGCCGTCGACCCCGCGGCCGCGGTTGCCGAAGCGGACCTCGCGGCGCGAGAACACGAACACGCGGCGGACGACCTCGCCCGAGGGCGCGAGCACGTCGAGCTTCGTGCGCACGTGCCGCGAGGGCTTCATGCGCGCGGCCTTCTCGAGCTTCGGCTTGAGCTCGGCCTGCCCGTCCTGCACGACGAGCTCGGGGCCCTCGGCGCCGACCTTCACGACGCGGCCGGGCTCGAGGACCGCCCACTTCACCTTCTGCCCGCCGACGATCAGGCCCTCGGCCTTCGAGGTGTCCTCGATCACGACCCGCCCGAACCGCGTCACGACGCGCGCGTGCTCGAGCGCCACGCCGTCGTCGACCAGGTTCAGCTCGCAGTGGCTCGCGGCGCCGAGCCGCACGGGCTCGTTCCAGTACGGCCACGGCCCGCCCGGCTTGTCGTCCTTGCGCGCGAAGTGGATCGCGGGCGCCGAGAGCCCCGTGAGCTCGCTCCGCTTGTCGAGCACGTAGACCGCGTCGCCGAGCGTGACGAGGTCGCCCAGCTCGAGCGCCGTGACGCCGCTCGGGGCGGCCCGGCCGTTGCGCAGCTCCGTCACGCCCGACGGCACGACGAGGACGGGCGTCCCGTCCGCGCGCAGCCACACCGAGGCCGCGTCGGCCCGCTCCGCGCCCTCGGCCGGGCCGTCGTCGATCCGCGAGACCTCGCCCGCCCCCGCGCCCAGGACCACGCCCAGCGAGGGCCGGTGCTTCTCGGCCTCGGCCCGCGCCCGCTCCGCCTCCGCCGCGGCGAACTTGGCCGCGGCCTCGGCCTCCTCGCGCGCCCTCTTCTCGGCCGCCTCGGCCTCCAGGCGGGCCTTCTGCTCGGCCGCCTCGCGGGCCCTCTTCTCGGCCTCCTCGCGGGCCTTCTTCTCGGCCTCCTCGCGGGCCTTCTTCTCGGCCGCCTCGCGGGCCTTCTTCTCGGCCGCCTCGCGGGCCTTCTGCTCGGCCTCCTCGCGGGCCTTCTTCTCGGCCTCCTCGCGGGCCTTCTTCTCGGCCTCCTCGCGGGCCTTCTTCTCGGCCGCCTCGCGGGCCTTCTTCTCGGCCGCCTCGCGGGCCTTGCGCTCGGCCTCCTCCTTGGCCTTGCGCGCCGCCTCGGCCGCCTCCTGGCGCAGGCGCTCGCCGCGCGTCTCCCAGTCCTCGTTGTCGTCCCACAGCGCGACCGGCTTGCGCGGCGCCCGCCCCGGCGCGAGCGCGAACGCCGCGGGCGCCGGCCCGCCCGCCCCGCCGAGCAGGTCGTCGAGCACGAGCGGCGCCCGGGCCTCCTCGCCGTCCCCCAGGTCGACCCGCGGGGCTGCCTCACCCTCGGCCCGCGCGCCGCACATGCGGCAGCGCGGCGCCCCGTAGCGCGCGAGCACGACGTCGCCGCACCCCGCGCACACGCGCACGTCGGCGCGTCCGCGCAGCCGCGCCGCCAGGCCCTCGCGCGCGGTCGGGTCGAGCGCGTCCGACACGACGTCGTCGAGCAGCGCCTCGGCGAGCGCCTCGACCTGGGGGGAGGCGGGCACCGGCTAGAAGTCCCCGACCCGCACCGTCGCCGGGCGGATCGCCACGCCGTCCTGCACGTAGCAGGGGACGACCACCGAGAAGATCTTCGCGCTCTCACGCTTCGGCTTCGGCCCGGCCGACTCCTTCTTGAACTTGCCCACGAGCGCCTGCGTGTCGGCGCCCGCGACGACCGTCGTGTCGACCGACTGCCCGAACGCCTTGCTCAGGTAGGGGCCGGCGCTGCGGAAGATGATGTCCTTGAACACGAGCTCGCCGAACGCGCCGCGGTAGCTCCGGTCGTCGAGGATCGCCAGCGCGTCCTCGATCCGGTGGACCTGGTCGATCACGAACCGGATCAGGTCGCGCAGCGCCGTGTCGGCCGGCAGGACCGGCTGGCTCTTCTCGTGCGCCTTGAACATCTTCTCGCGCACGTCCTCGATCCGCTGGATCGTGCGCGGCACGAGCGCCTGGTTCTTCGCGTCGAGCTTGGCGTGCACGATCGCCCCCAGGCCGTCCGCCCAGGCGCGCAGCCGGTCGAGCGTGTCCGTGAGGACCTGGTCGAGCTCGAGCACGGCCACGTCGCCCGTGGGCACGCCCTTCATCGCGAACGCCTTCTGGATCACGGCGCCCTCGAGGACCACGAGCGGGCGGCGGACCTCGGCCAGCTCGGGCTCGCCCGGCCGGCAGAACATCTGGTCCACGATCACCGAGTCGGCGGGCGCGCCCGACGTCGCCTCGGCGACCGTCTTCTTGCCGGCGAACCGCTCGACCTGGAGGAAGCCCTCGGCCACGAGCCGGCCCGCGAGGTAGGCGCCTGCCTTGTGGAGCGCGTTGTCGGGGCTGTCGGGGTAGGTCGGGTCGATCAGGCGCGCCTCGAGCAGCGTCTTGAACGCCTGGAGCTCGACCTGCTTCTGCCCGTCGCCGATCGGCACGAGCGCCATGCGGGTCACGAACCCGCGCAGGAGCGCCTGGACCTGGCCCGTCACGTGGTCGCTCGTCAGCACCGGCTGGAGCGCCTCGCGCAGGGCCTCCGCCGCCTGCGGCAGGCTCTTGACCGCGAACTTGGCCCGCGGCTCGTCGGAGAGGCAGCGCCCGTCCTTGTAGACGCCGATCCGCTCGACGCGGACCGCCTGGCCCTCCTCGCGGGCCGCGTCGCGCACGACCTCGAGCGCGTCGGGCGCCCTCGCCCGGTCGACCGCGTCGAGCAGGCGCTCGCGCGGGTAGACCTTGCCCGGGAGCGGGAAGAAGTCGACCTCGAGCTCGGGCGCCGTCTTGACCCGCTGGCAGAACGCGTCGAGCTCGCCCGGCTGCTCCTGGGCGAGCCAGGCCACGAGCACGGACAGCGAGCGCACGACGCCGTCGAGGCTCTGCGCGTCCGGCGAGTCGAAGTCGCGCACGGCCTCCACGGCGCCGGGCGGCATCTCGAGCGGCGGGGTCTGCCCGTCGAGCACGGCCGCGAACCAGGGCAGCTTGCGCAGGTGCGCGACGTAGGCGGGCGCCGGGCCCGTGCACCACGTCATGTCGAGCGGCGCGAGCAGCTCGTCGCGGTAGCGCGCCCCGAGCGCGGTCAGGTCGATCTTGCGCGCGCCCTCGCGCACGACCTCGACCTTGACCTCGGCGCCGTGGGCGCGCGACAGCTCGCGCAGCCGGCGGTAGCTCAGGTAGCCGGGCAGGACCTCGACCTTGAGCTCGTCGCGCAGGAGCTCGAACAGCGGCGCCAGCGCGGCGCGGTCGTCGTCGCCGCGCCGCCAGCCGCTCTCGCGGAGCGCCGTCGTCACGAGGTCGGCGACCCCGCGCGCGAGCGCGCGCTCGGCGTCCGCGTCCCCGCGCAGCTCCGCGAGGAGCTTCTCGCGGTCGAGCCGCGTCAGCTCGTCGGCGAGGCGACGCGCCGCGCTGCCGAGGCGCGAGCCCGCGACCTCCGGCCCGAGCAGCCAGTCGAGCGCCTTCGGGCGCGGCCCGAGCGAGAGCTTGATCGAGCCGGTCTCCCGGACCTCCTTGCCGTCGGCGGTGGAGACGGCGACGGCCGGGTAGTGCTCGCCGAGGACCCGCCCGCGCTCGGCCTCGTCGTGGGCGGCCTCGAGCCGGTGGAACAGGCCGGTCGGGTCGGGGCAGGCCGCCAGCCGCTCGGGGTCCTCGGGGTACAGGCGGAGCCCGGCGCCCTTGATCGCGTGGACGAGCTCGAGCGCGGCCGTGGCCTCGCCGTTGTCGAGGAAGCCCTTGAGCGCGCGGGCCGCGGTCCGCACGAGCCGCTGCGCGTGCCCCCCAGGCGGGTAGCCCTCGGCGCCGAGCCGCTCGAGCTCGGCGAACAGCCAGGTGCGCGCCTCGGCGCCCAGGCTCTCGTCGAACAGGCGGAGCATGGCGTCCATGGCCTCGCCCAGGCTCCGCAGGCGCGCGCCCGTCGCCTGGCCCGTGCGGAGGCCCTGGAGGTAGGGGCGCACGAGCCGCAGGACCGAGAGCTCGCCGTTCTCGCCGTCCTGGAAGAACGTCTCGAGCTGCGCGTCGAGGAGCTCGCGCACGGCCTCCCAGCCGGGGCGCGCGGCGAGCGCGGCCGGCGGCTCGTCGATCACGAGCCGCAGCGCGCGGCGCGCGGCCTCGCTCAGCACGTCGTCGCGCACGGCGAGCGCGAGGTCGGCCAGCTCGCGGGCGAGCAGCGCGCCCGCGTCGCCGGCGGCGAGGCAGCGCGCGCGCTGGAGCCGCGCGCGGACGTGGTCGGCGCGCGCGTCGCCCGCGGGCAGGAGCTCGAGCACCTCGTCGAGGATCCCCGGGGGCGGCGAGCCCTGGCTCACGCGCACGAGCGCGGGCCGCACGAGCGCGCCGGCGAGCCGCAGCCCCGGGCGCACGAGCGCGACGATCTGCCCGGGCGGCGCGTCGTCCGAGAACACGTCGAGCGCCTGCACGGCGTCGTCCGCGGCGTAGGCCGTCCCCGGGGCCGGCAGGACGAGCTCCGCCCGCGCGCCGCCGAGGTCGCGCGCGAGCGCCTCGAGCAGCGGCTCGAGCGCCTCGGGCCCGTCGAGCACCCCGCGCACGGCGTCGAGCAGGTCGAGCGCGGCCCCGGCGCGCGCGGCCGCGTCGGCCTTCGGGTCGTCGAACCGGTCGCGCAGCGCGCGCCCCAGGCCCGTCAGGACCGGGGCCAGCTCGGCCTGCGCCGCCTCGGGCGCGCCCTCGACGAGCCGGCGGACCGCGGCGAGCACGTGGCTCTCCGACCCCGGGCTCGTGACGACGACCGGCCGGCACAGCGCGGCGCCCTCGTGGCGCGCGCCCGCCGCGAGCAGGTCGATCACGCCGGCCGCCAGCGCGTCCTCCGCCTACAGGCTGCGGGCCTCGCGCACCGCGCGTTCGGCTAACTCGGGGTTGCGGCCGCGCAGGTGTGCCAGGCTGCGGATTTTGGGGGCGGCATGGTTGACCTGCTTGGCCG
>JANJTH010000057.1 GCA_024711205.1 Planctomycetota bacterium
GGGAGCCCGGCTATGTGCCGGCCCCAGGACGCCTGTCCCCGGCCACGTGGCCGGGGGACGGCCGGTAAGCCGTGCGCCTGGAACGAGGCCAGGTACTCGTCGAGCTACTTCACGCTCGAGAAGGCCCTCGCGCCGGCGCTCGACGGCGCGGCCACGGTCGTCGTGTTCGACCTGGCCGGGCTCGACTTCATCAGCAGCGCCGGGCTGCGCGTCCTCATGGCCGCCCGCAAGCGCCTCTCGGCGCGCAAGGGCAAGCTCCTGCTCAAGAACCCCCGTCCGCACGTCCAGAAGGTCTTCGAGATCGTGAAGGCGCTGCCGGACGTGAAGATCTTCGCGAGCGTGCAGGAGCTCGACGAGTACCTGGCCTCGATCCAGGCGCACGGCTGACCCGCCGGCCCCCGGCCACGTGGCCGGGGCCAGGCGTCCTGGGGCCGGCCCCGCGCCGGGCGCCCGCCTACCGCTCGATCACGACCGTCGAGGCGGCGCTCCGGCCGCTCACGTCGGGCGTGTAGACCGCCTCGGCCCGGGCCGGGAGGGCCAGGAACCGGCCCGCGGCCTCGGCCCGCAGGTCGTACTCGTAGACGAGCTCCGACCCGCCGTCGGGGCCGACCACGGGGAGCTGCGTCGCGAAGAACACGACGCGGTCGTCGTGGACCTCGCGCGCGCTCGACCACCACGACCAGCCGCGCGCGAAC
The DNA here is from genome assembly GCA_024711205.1 of Planctomycetota bacterium. Taxonomy (GTDB): domain Bacteria; phylum Planctomycetota; class J058; order J058; family J058; genus JANJTH01. The sequence continues at coordinate 696 of JANJTH010000057.1, forward strand.
ACGGGGTCCTCGTGCGCCTCGCGCTCGACGACCTCACAGCCGACGGGGAAGCGGTCCTCGACGTTCACGTGCTCGACGGCGGCGCCGCGGGTCACGCTCACGTGCAGGCGCACGCGCAGGCGGTCGCCCACGCGGACGGGGCCCGCGAGCGGGCGCTCCGTGTCGACGCGCTGGCCCGTCTGCGGGTCGACGCCGGGCACGACGACGAACAGCTCGCGCCGGACGCGCACGCCGCGTTCGTCGGCCCCGATCGGGTCGAGGCGGACCTGCTGGTCGAGCACCGCCGCGTAGTAGAGGGCCCCGCGGCCCGTCCGCTCGATCGTGACCACGTTCTCGCCCGTCCGCAGCGACGCCGCGGGCACCTCGAGCGAGCGGCCCTTCTTGCCCAGGTCAGCCGCCGTGAAGCGGTGCGAGAGCGCGGCCTGGCCGTTGATCGAGACGGTGACGGCGAGGTCCGGGTCGAGCTCGCGGGTCTGCCGGACGTGCTGCGCGAGGGCGAGCACGACCGCGGCCGTGTCCTTCGTGGTGACGTACTGGCCGTCGTGCTGCCGGCGCGCGACGAGCCAGGCGATCCCCTCGGCCACGCGCGGGCTCTGCGGCGCCACGGCCAGGTAGGCGCGCACGGCGTAGGCCGTCGTCTCGACCGGGTTGCTCGCCCAGTTGCCGTAGCTGATCGTCTGCCCGGCCCAGTGCGTCCGCCCGCCCGAGGTCACGGCGCCCCGGTCGAGCGCGCCGAGCACGTCCGTCGCGAGCGAGCGCTCGCCCGCCTGCATGAGCGCGAGCGCGAGGACGGCCTGCGCGTAGGGCCCGAGCCGGTCGCGCTCGCGGGCGAGCGCGCGCAGGTCGGCCGCGCGGGCGCGCCCCGCCGTCGCGAGCACGAACGCCTGGTAGGCCCGGCCGTCGAGGTCGGCGGCCTGCCGGTCGAGGCTCTGCTCGAGGAACCCGAGCGCCCGGTCGAGCGCGTCCTGGGGCACGTGGTGGCCCTCCGCGCGGGCCAGCGCGAGCCCGTAGGTCACGTAGGCGCTCACGTAGGGGTGGCTCTCGTTGTTCGCGAACCAGCCGAACCCGCCGTCGCCGTTCTGCATGCCGGCGAGCCGCTCGACGCCCTGCGCGACCATCTTCGGGAGCTCCGCCGCCAGCGCCGGGTCCTCGCGGCCGAGCGTGCGCAGCGTCTCGTGGACGACCACGCTCGGGAGGAACTTCGACATGGTCTGCTCGAGGCAGCCGTAGGGGTAGCCGACCAGGTAGTCGAGCGAGTCGAGGAGCGTGCCCGCGAGCGACGGCGTCAGGTCGAGCTTGAGCGCGCTCGCCGCGTCGATCGCCCGCGCGTCCTTGCGCAGCCGCAGCGTGACGCGGCCGTCCGCGAGCGCCGCGCCCGCCTCGACGACCTTGGCCTGGACGCCGCGCGCGGCGACCGGCACGCGCAGGCGCAGCGCGTCCTGGTCGAACCCGGCCTCGGCCCGTGCCTCGAGCACGGCCGTCGTCCCGGCCCCGACGCGCACGCGCCAGGTCACGCGGGCCTCGCCGCCGCGCTCGACGCGGACGGTGCGCGCGGCCGGGTCGAGGAGCGCGACGCCCTGCGCGTCGAGCCGCACGCGCACGCTCGCCGGCGCCGCGCCGGGCGTGCCCTCGGGGGCCAGGTTGTGGACGACGCCCACGAGCGTCAGCTCGTCGCCCTCGACGAGCGTGCGCGGGGCCGCGAGGCGCACGAGCAGGTCCTTGCGCACGAGCGTCGTCGTCTTCGTCTCGCCCACGCGCGTGTCGCGCGTGACGGCGCGGGCCGTGAGCCGCCAGGTCGTCAGGTTGTCGGCGAGCGTCTCCTGCAGCACGGCCTCGCCGCGCGCGTCGGTCACGACGCTGCCCCAGAACCGGAGCGTGTCGGGGAAGTGCTCGCGGACCCGCCCGGCGTCGCCCGCGGGCCCGCCCGTCACGGCCGGGGCGGCCGTCGACTTGAGCATGATCCCCCAGCCGCCGCCCCAGCCGCCGACCGTCGTGACCTCGTTCCAGCGGCGCGGGAAGAACGTCTCGCGCAGCGCGGGCGTCTGGTCCTCGCGGAGCGCGAACAGGGCCTCGTCGACGACGCCGAGCGCGACGTCGGCCGAGACCGGCCGGCCGAACCGGTCGGTCGTCTTGACCGCGAGCGTCGCCACGTCGCCGGGCCGATACTCGGCGCGGTCGGCCGTGACCGTGACCTCGACGAGCCCGTCGAGCGGCGGGACCACGAGCTCGCGCTCGGCCGTGCGCACGCCGTCCGGCGTCGGCACGAGCACCGAGGCGAACACGTTGGGCGCCATGTCGGCCGTGACCGGCACGCGCGCGACGCCGAGCCCGAACGCGATCGGCACCGAGTAGGCGGCCTGGATCGAGCGCGCGTCGAGCGTGAGCAGCGCGCGGCCGAACCGGACCGGCGCGCGGATCAGGAGGACCGCGGTCTCGCCGGGCGCGTAGGCCTCCTTGTCGGCCGTGACCTCGACCTGCGCCCAGCTCCAGTCGACGACCGCGCCCGCGGAGCCCGCGCGCTGGTCGTGGATCCACAGCTCGCGCGCGGCCTCGACCGTGTTCCCGTCGCGGTCCGTCGCCCGGACCGTCACGGCGTACTGCCCGGGCGTCTGCGCGCGCAGGGACAGCTCGGCCGTCCCCTGCGCGTCGGTCGCGAGCGCGCGGGCGAGCCGCGGCGTCCGGTTGCCCTGGGGGTCGACGGCCTCGATCGCGAGCGCGACGGCCTGCCCCGCGACCGGCCGCCCGTCGTGGCCCTGCACGCTCGCGCGCAGGCGGATCGTGTCGCCCGGCGCGTAGACCGCGCGGTCCCCGACGAGCGCGAGGTCGAACGCGGCGCGCGTCACGACGGCGCTCCCGGCGCCCGCGACCTCGCGGCCGGTCGCGTCGGTCACGCGGGCCACGACCTCGTAGTCGGCGTCCTCGCCGTCGCGGTCGCACGTGAAGTCGATCCGCGCGCGCCCCTGCGCGTCCGTGCGGGCCGCACCCGAGGCCACGACGACGGGCGGCGGCGTGGGCCGCCAGATGCACCGGAGCGCCATGGGCTCGAGCCACGGGTTCCACCAGCGCCAGCGCGCGCGCTTCGTGACGGTCCAGGCGACCGCGGCCCCGGGGACCGGCGCGCCGAAGTAGTAGGCCGCCTCGACCGTCGCGCGCGCCTGCGCGCCCTGCACGTAGGCGGCCCGGTCGAGCGCCACCCCGACCTTGAACTCGGGCTTGCGGTAGGCCTGGACGCCGAAGCCCGCCTGGCCCACGGCGCCCTGGCCCGCGACGGCGCCCGCGGGCTCGACCTCGAGCGCCCACTCGCCGTGCGGGGCCGCGTCCGCGAGCGCGACGCTGCCCGACGCCGTCCCGAACGCGCTCGTCCGCGCGCTCGCGAGCGCCGTGCGCTGCCCGCGCCCGTCGCGGAGGAACAGCCGCAGCTCCGCGTCGACCGGCGTGCGCCAGCCGCCGCCGGCCAGGCCCTCGCGCGCGACCACGCGCCAGTGGACGGTCTGCCCCGGGCGGTAGAGCGGGCGGTCCGTCTCGACGTGGGCCGTGAGCTGCGGGCGCTGGCCGCTCCAGCTCCGGTCCCAGGTCTGCTGGATCGCGACGCTCGCGCCCTGGCGGGCCACGAACGTGAGCGCCCCCTGCGCCGGCGTCGCGAGCGCCACGACGCCGAGGCTCGAGGTCGTCGCCTCGGCCACGCGCCGGGCCTGCCCGTTCGTCGTGTCGACGACGGTCACGCGGACGCCCGGCGCCGCGCGCTCGCCCTCGTGGACGAGCGCGACCGAGCGCCCGTCGTCGCGCTTCACCGCGAGCCCGAGCCGCGAGACGACCACGGCCTGGGCCTGGACCTGCCCGCCCGCGCCCGGGCCGGCGCCCGGACCGGAGACCGGCCGCGCGACGTAGACGTAGACGCCCGCGACCGGCGCGACCGCGACGTCGCCCTGCTCGCCCTGGACCCGCACCGTGCGCGTGGGGGCGAGGAGCGCCGGGTCGATCGAGAGCGCCCCGTCGCGGAGCGACCGCTCGAGCAGGCCCGCGGGGACCGGGTACTCCGCGACCTCGAAGGCCGTCGCGCCCCCGACGTAGAAGGCCACCCGCTCGCCGCTCCCGGGCGGGACGGTCCGGCCGATCCAGGCCTGGACCTCCTCGCCGCGGGCGGCGGTCGAAGCGAGCAGGAGCGCGGCCAGTCCGGCCGCGAGTCGGGTCGTCGTCGAGTGCATGGCGTGTCCGTTTTTTCCGGGCGCACCGAGGGCGCCGCGCTTGGCGAGCCTCCCTCACAAGTAGCGTGCCGCGTCGCGTCAGCCGCCGTCATGCTCGTGCAAATCACGTTGCGATCAGGGGATTTGCGCGGGCGGCCGGGCGGGTCTGCGCCGGCGCGCCGGGGGAAATTCCGATTCCTGTCGGCCAGGAACGGGCATTTCGCGCACACTCCGCGCGATCCGGCCGGCCGGCCCATGGCAACCCGAGACTTGCGCAGAGGGCGACGCAGCGTGTCGTTCGGCCGGGTGCGGCGCGAGGGCGCGAGCGCCGGGCTGCCTCGGCCGCCCGGGCGGGCGAGGCAGCCCGGCGGTCGGGGCGGTCGGTCAGCGCTCGTTGAAGCCCTTGCCCGCGAGGATCCTGGCGACGCACTTCGCCGCGCGCGTCGCGCGGGTGGCGCTCTGCTTGGCGCCCTCGACGTGGAGGACGTGGCTCCGCCGCCGCCCGGGGGTCAGCGCCTCGAAGGCCGCCTGGAGGGCGGGGTCGTCGTCGAGCCGCGCCTGCAGCTCCGCGGGCACGGGCCCGGGCGTCGTCACGCGCTCGACCCGCGCGCCCGAGCGCGCGAGCGCGATCGCGGCCTCGACGTAGCGCCGGATCGGGTCGCGGCGCTCCGCGACCTGCTCGGCGGCCGTGAACCGGAGCACGCGGGCCACCTGCGTGTTCGGCCCGGGGGCCTCGAGCAGGCCCGCCTCGTCGGGGAGCAGCGTCCCCTGGAAGAACGACAGCCCGCACCAGCCGCGCAGGGCCACGAGCATGACCACGTTCTTCCCCTCGAGCGTGTAGCAGGGCGACCCCCACTTGAGCCCCTCGTCGAGCCCCGCGGCGAGCAGCAGCGCGCGCAGGGCGCGGAGCGGCCCGGCCCACGGGTGGACCTTGCACTGCGGCGTCCGGTAGAACTCGCACCGCCCGCAGCCGTGCGCGAGGAAGCTGTCGACGTCGCCGCGGTTCAAGCGCCACCTCGCCGGTCGCCCGGGACCGCCCCGGCCCAGGGTAGCCCGGAGGACCCGGGCCTCGGGGACGACGCGCGCGGGGAGCCCCGCCGCCCCGGGGCTCGTCGTGCGCCCAATGAGCCCCGGGCGCGGCGCCCTCGGCAGGCGGTCGACCCCGCCGGAGGGCGCGTCCCTGACCGCGCCGCGGCCCGCTCGCCGGGCGGCTCCGGCGGCGAGTAGACTCGCGGGCCTCGTGCGTCCCCTCGCCTACGCAACCTCGCCCACGCGCCCGCCGGGCGCCGCGCACGCGCCGGCGGCGCAGCCCCGGCCCCCGGCCGCGGCCAGGCGCCTGGGCGCGCGCCACGCGCCGGCCGACCTGCCGCTGCCCGTGTGCGAGCGCGCCGGGCGCGCGCTCACGCGCTGGGTCCTGCGCTGGTTCTTCGGCGTCCGCCACGTGCACACGCACCGGATCCCGCGCCGCGGCCCCGTGATCCTCGTCGCGAACCACCCGACGATCTTCGACCCGTTCACGGTCGCGTTCGGGACCAAGCGCTGGGTCACCTGGCTCGCCTTCCAGGACGCGCTCGCCTGGCCCGTGGCCGGGCAGGTCATGCGCCTCTACCGGGCGATCCCGCTCGACATCGAGCGCCCGAGCCACCGCAGCCTGCGCGCCTGCTACGCGACGCTCGCGCGCGACCGCGTGCTCGGGCTGTTCTTCGAGGGCGAGCGCTCGTTCGGGCCCGGGCTCAACGCGCCGCTCAAGGTCGGCGCCGCCCGCATGGCGCTCCGCACGGGCGCCACGCTCGTCCCGGTCTCGGTCGCGGGTGGCCGCCGCTGCTGGCCGCGCGAGCGCCCCTGGCCCACGCCGGGCAAGATCGTCGTGCGTTACCACCCGCCGATCGACCCGCGCCGGTTCCGCCCCGACCTGCCCCTCCGCGCGCGCGCGGAGGCCCTCACGGCGACGCTCGCCGAGGTCATCGGCGGCGCGCTGCCGCCGGACGGCGGGCACCGCGTCCTGCCGCCCCCGCGCCGGCCGCGGACGACGTAGGCTCGCGCGTCAGCGCGGCGGCGCGGCGGCCCGCGACCGGATCCGCGCCGGGAGCGCGCCGTAGCGCGCGAGCACGGCCCAGGCGCCGCCCTCGGCCGCGAGCGCGAGCGCG
>JANJTH010000546.1 GCA_024711205.1 Planctomycetota bacterium
CCGCGCGCCCACGCCTCAAGGCGGGCACGCTCGTCGTCCGTCAGTGCGATCTGGGGCGCCACGCGCATACGAACCCACCTTCGCGGGGTCGGACGCACGCGGCCACCGGAAATTCATCCAACTCGGACGCGGGGCACTAGCGACCCACGACGCTCCGAGCAGGGGGGCCGCCGGCGCCGGCTGCTCAGGCCCCCTCGCGGCGCGGCGCGAGGCCGCGCGCGCGCTCGGTCGCGCGGACGACGGCCTTGAGGAGCGTCACCCGGAGCTTGCCCTCCTCGAGCTCCATGAGGCCGTCGACCGTGCAGCCGGCGGGCGTCGTCACGTCGTCCTTGAGGAGCGCCGGGTGCTTGCCCAGCTCGAGGACCATGCGGGCGCTGCCGAGCACGGTCTGGGCGGCGAGGAGGGTCGACGTCTCGCGCGGGATCCCGACCTTGACCCCGGCCTCGGCCAGGCTCTCGATCACGAGGTAGATGTACGCGGGCCCGCTGCCCGAGAGCCCCGTCACCGCGTCCATGAGGCCCTCGTCGAGGACGGCCGTCCGGCCGACGCGGTCGAACAGGGCGCGCGCGAGCGCGAGGTCCGCGTCGCCCGCGAACCGCCCGCGGCAGAGGACGCTCATGCCGGCGCCCAGGACGGACGGCGTGTTCGGCATGACGCGCACGACCGGCACCTGCCCGAGCGCCTCCTCGACGCGCGCGGTCGGCACGCCCGCCGCCACGGTCACGACGAGCGCGGGCGCGCGGACGTGGCCCGCCAGGTCGTCGAGCACGCGCGGCATGACCTGGGGCTTCACGGCGAGCACGACGACGTCGGCCCCCGCCGCGGCCTCGGCGTTCGAGCAGGTCGCGCGGGCGCCGAGCGCCTCGACGCGCGCGAGCGACTCGGGGTGGCGCACGCTCCCGACCACGTCGACCGCGACCCCTGCGCGGCGCAGGCCGCGCAGCAGCGCCTCGCCGATCGTGCCGACCCCGACGATCGCCAGCCGCTTGCCCTCGAGCACGCTCCACCCCGCCCCGGCGGGCCGACGGGCCTCCCGTGGCCGACCGGGGCCGAATATAGTCGGGCGGTTGGCGCGCCGCGTCGTGCGGCGCCGGGGGGGATCGTGGGGAAGGCCCTCGGGCTCCTGCTCCTGCTCGCGGGGACGGCGCTCGGCCTCGGCGCCGTCGTCGCGGCCGCCCCGGCCCTCGCCCCGACGTTCGGCCCGTGGGCCGGGCACCCCGCGCTCGTCGCCGGCGGCGCGGGCCTGCTCCTGCTCGGCGCGCTCCTCCTGGCGCGGCCCGCGGCGCCGGGGGGCCCGTGGGCCGCGGGCGAGGCGCTCCTCGTCCTCGCGGTGGCCTCTGCCGGGGGCCTCGTCGCGGCCGTCGTGTTCGGGGTGTCGCGGCGCTGGGCGCCCGAGACGCTCGCCGCGCTCGGGCTGGGCGCGATCGTCGAGGTCGCCGTGGCGATCGGCCTCGCCGCGCGCGTCGCGACCGCGCGCGAGCGGCGCAAGGTCCTGTTCCTCCCCGGGCTGGGCGGGGCCGCGCTCGTCGGCCTGGCGCTCCTGCTCGTGCTCGCGCTGGGGGCCTGAGTGGCGCTCGTCTACTGCGAAGGCTGCGGGGCGCAGCTCCGGGACGGCGGCGTGGCGGCGCCCGGGGGGCCGCTGTGCGCCACCTGCGCGCAGGCCGGGCAGGGCGGCGGCGCGCCCGCCGGCGGCGAGGGCGAGCTCGTGCAGTTCGAGTGCTGCTACTGCCGCAGCCTCCTGCGCCTGCGCGCCGTCGCCAAGCGCACGCGGATCAAGTGCCCGCGCTGCAACGACGCCTTCTACCTGAACCCCGACGGCCGCGTGGAGTCGCGGCTCGAGGGGAACACGACGGCCGTGCTCACGGCGGACCAGGCGCTCCGCCCGCTGACGCCCGCGAGCGGGCTCGGCAAGCTGGGGCCGGCCCCGCCGAGCAAGACGCAGCCCATGGTCCGGCCGAGCTTCCCGCCCGCGGGGGCCCCGCCGCCGCCCGAGCCGGACCGCCAGCAGGCGCTCCTCGACCAGATCAAGCCGAAGACGATCGACTTCCTCGACCAGGTCCCCGACAAGGGCACGCGCGACGTGCCCGTGATCGACATGGGCGCCTACGAGACGCCGGCGGGGGCGCCGCTCGACCTGGCGCCCGCGCCCGCCAAGGGGACGAGCCGCCAGGCGCTCCGCCCGAGCGACGACGGGAAGCTCGACCTCGACCCGGACGGGCTGCGCCGCAAGACCGAGAAGTTCGCCAAGGGCGGCAAGCCGGCGGCGCCCGGCAAGAAGCGCAAGGACCGCGCGAGCGCCGAGGGCGACGACGCGGGCGGCGACGACGCGCCGCGCCCGGGGCGCGAGGGGCGCGACAAGCGCGCCGAGGCGGCCGCGCGCCGCGCGGACGAGCTCGAGGCCGCCGCGGCCCGGAGCGGCCTCGCGACCGGGGTGCTCGTCGCGGCCTGGCTCGCGCCGCTCCTGCTCACGGGCGGGCTCCTGAGCATGACCACGCGCGGCGCGGGGTTCGCCACGCGCGGCGCGATCGGCGACGGCCTGCGCGGCCTCGGGCAGCACCTCGAGCGCGGCACGCGCGCGCTCGGGAGCACCGTGAACGGGAGCCTCCCCGAGGGCTGGCGGCTCCCGAGCACCGACCCGCCGCGCTGAGGCGCGCGCCGGCGCCGTCAGCCGCCGAGGCGGGCGACGCGCGCGTCGACGGCCGCGCGGAGCGCGAGGGCCGCCGCGAGGGCGCGCAGGCGCGCGGGGACGACGAGCCCGTGCTGCACGGCCGCGGCGGCGTAGTCGAGGTCCTTGGGCCTGCCGGCCACGAGCTTGGAGACGACCAGGTCGTGGGGCTCGAGGCACCAGCCGACCGCCCCGCGCGTGCCGGGCCCGCGGACCGCGACGAGGCGCTCCGCCCACCCCGGCGGGAGGACGGCCGTCTCGGGGCCGACGCCCTGGGCGTAGTAGCCGAACGTCTCGTGGAAGGGCGAGAGCTCCCCGATCGCGCCGTCGATCAGGTCCGCGCGCTCGGGGTAGTTGCGCGGGTAGACGTCCGCCTCGTTCGAGGCGAGCAGCTCGGGGGGCGCGTCGGGGAAGGCGCCGAGGATCGCCTGGCTCTCCAGCACGACGAGCTCGTCGTCCTCCGCGATCGCGGCGGCCGCGCGGATCACGTGCTCGAGCTGCGCCCGGTTCACGCCTCGTCCCGCACGGCCCGCCAGATCGCCCAGCGCTCGCGCGGCCCGAGCGCGCCCGCGAAGGGCGTCGCCTGGCGCAGCGCACGCGCCGCCTCGCCCGGGTCCACGAGGAGGGCCTCGAGCGCCTCGCGCGGCCCGTCGAGCGCCGCGCGCCACGCCAGCGCGTAGGTGGGGTGGAGGAGCCCGGACGCCTCCCAGGCGTCCACGCGGCGCCGCGCGGCCGCCACGAGCGCCGGCTCCGCCGCGAGGCGGCGCGCGATCGCCTCGTGGTAGGCCAAACTCCTCGCCTCCGCCAGCGCGTGCGGCTCCATGCGCCGACTCTGGCCGGCCGGCGCGGGCGAGGCAAGGGCGGCGCGGGCGTGACGAGCGCGGGCCGACGACCCGGGCGCTCCTGGCCGCGACTCCCGGAGCTGCGCGTGCGTTTGGCGCGCGCGGACGAGCGCGGCCTCGGCGGTGCGACGCGAGCGCCTTGCGCCGCGGCCTGCCGTTCGCCCCGGCCCCGCCCCCCCCGTCGGCCTGGACGTGCCGCCCGACGAGCGGCCCTGGGCTTGCGCGCGGCACGGCGCGTGCCCTGCGGCCGGTCCCACCCCATGCCCACCCCCACCACCGGAGCGGTCCAGGCGGCCCCGCCGCGCGCGCGCTATCGTCGAGGCGTGACCCTCGAGCGCCCGCACGACGACGACCCCGTCGAGGACCACGTGGTCTTCCTCGACCCCGTGCCGTGGAAGGACTACGAGCGGCTGCTCGAGCTCCGGGGGGACCGCTCGGTCCCGCGCATGACGTACCTCGAAGGGGTCCTCGAGCTCATGACCCCGTCGCACGAGCACGAGCGGATCAAGTCCATGGTCGGGCGCCTCGTCGAGGTGTTCTGCCTCGAGCGAGGCGTGCGCTTCACGCCGTACGGGCAGTGGACGCTCAAGTCCAAGCGCAAGCGGCGCGGGGTCGAGGCCGACGAGTGCTACGTGTTCGGCGCCCCGCGCGGCGCGCCCCGCCGGCCGCACCTCGCGATCGAGGTGTTCTCGACCTCGGGCCGGCTCGACAAGCTCGAGGTCTACCGGCGGCTCGGCGTGCGCGAGGTGTGGATCTGGAGCCAGGGGAAGCTCACGCCCTGGGGCCTGCGCGCCGAGGCCTACGTCGAGCTCCCGGCGAGCGCGGTCCTGCCCGGGATCGACCTCGCGCAGCTCCTGCGGTTCGTCGACCGGCCCACGGCCTACGACGCGATCCGGGCCTACCGCCGGGCCCTGCGCCTGAGCGCGCGGGCCTGAGCGCGCGGCCGACGCGCCCGGGGCGCGGGGCAGGCCCGCGCACGCCCCCGTCACACCGTGCGCGTCGTGCCGTCCTCGTCCCAGGCCACGCGGTAGAGCTCCGGGCGGCGGTCGGCCCACGTCGGCGCCGTGCCGACCTGGCGGTGGCGGCGGAGCACCTCGAGGTCGACGTCGCAGAAGGTGACCGTCTCGACGTTCTCGGGGCTCTCGACCGCGATCCCGTCGCGCGGGAAGGCGAAGTCGGACGGCGTGTAGACGCCCGAGCAGGCGAAGTGGAGGTCGGCGTTGTTCACGAAGGGCAGGTTGCCCACGACGCCGGCCGTCGCGACGTAGACGTCGTTCTCGATCGCGCGCGCCTGCGCGCAGGTCTTCACGCGCAGGAAGGCCGAGCGCTCGTCGCTCGTGAAGGGCACGAGGAGCAGGTCGGCGCCCTTGGCGGCCGCGATCCGGCCCAGCTCGGGGACCTCGACGTCGTTGCCGACGAGGATCGCGACCCGCCCGCGGTCCGTCTCGAACACGTCGAGCCGGTCGCCGCCCTCGAGCCCCCACCACTTCCGCTCGGACTGCGTCGGGTGGAGCTTCGGCTGGCGCTCGAGCGTGCCGTCGCGCCGGAACAGGTAGGCGACGTTCAGGAGCCGGTCGCCCTCGAGCGTGAACTGCGAGCCGCCGAGCACGTTCACGTCGTGCTTGAGCGCGAGCTCGCGCAGGAGGTCGAGGTAGCCCGGCGTGAGCGCGGCGAGCGCCCGCGCGTCGAGCCCCGGCCGCTGCGCCTTCATGTAGCTCAGGAGCTCGACGGTGAGCAGCTCGGGGAAGACCACGAAGTCGGCCCGGTTCTCGCTCGCGACGTCGCAGAAGAACGCGACCTGGCGGGCGAAGTCCCCGAAGTCGTCGACCTCGCGGACCTGGAACTGCACGACCGCGAGCCGGACCATGCGCACGGCCTGGAACCGGCGCTGCCGCGCGGGGACGTGGTCGAGGTTCGCCCACTCGAGGAACGTCGCGTAGCCGCGCGAGGCCTCGTCGCTCGGCATGTAGCCGGGGATCAGGCGCTTGAGCGTGAAGCCGTTCGCGAGCTGCGCCGTGAGCACGGGGTCGTGGAGCGCCTTGCGCATGACGGCCTCGACGTACTCCGCGGCCGACAGGCGCTCGGCGACCGCGCCGTAGCCGGGCAGGCGCCCGCCGATGATGATCCGCTCGAGGTTGCGCTCGCGGCACAGGCGCTTGCGCTCCTCGTAGAGCCGGCGCGAGAGCCGCATGCCGCGCTTGCTCGGGTGGACCATCATCTCGATCCCGTAGAGCGTGTCCCCGTCGGGCGTGTGGTTGCGAATGAACCCGTGGTCCGAGATCGCCCCCCAGTCGTGCCAGTCCTCGTGCTCGGCGAACTCGACGATCAGCGAGCTCGACGACGCCACGAGCTCGCCGTCGAGCTCGACCACGACCTGCCCCTCGGGGAAGCGCCTGAGCTGGCTCTCGATCTGCGCGCGCTTCCAGGTCGTCATGCCCGGGAAGCACAGCGCCTGCATGGCGACGAGGGCGTCGAAGTCCTCGAGCTGCATGGGCCGGACCACGAGGTGCCGCTCGTGCTCCTCGAGGTCGATCGAGCCGGGGGGCGGCTCGGGGCGCTCCGGCGGCGAGTCGGGCGGACGCGACGTCACGAGGCCCCTCCTGGCGCCGGCTGCGCGAGCGCCCACAGCCGGCGCAGGTCGAGCGTCCAGGCGGTCGCGGCGCCCGGCGGCGGCGCCGTCGCCGGGGCCCCCGCGTCCGGGGCCGCGTCCGGATCGAGGGCCGCGAGCGGGGTCGCGACGAAGCGCGCGGCGCGCCGGCGCGCCGCGTCGTCGAGGTCCGCGGGCAGCCCGTCGTAGGCCCCGCCGTCGGGGCGCCACGGGTGGACGACGACGCGCCAGGCCCGCCCGTCCGGCCGGCGCCAGCGGAGCGTCAACGGCCCCTGCGCGGGCAGCGTCGGGTGCAGGCCCGGCGCGGGCGCGAACGCGCGCCGGCGGACGCCCACGACGCGCGCGGGCCCCGCGCCCGCGAGCGGCACGAGCGGCAGCGCGACCCAGCCCTGCGGCCCGAGCACGTCCACCGCCTCGCGACCGTCCGCTCTTCCCGTTCCCGTTCCCGTTCCCGCGGCCGGGCAGGGACCTCGCCCTCCGCCTCCGGCTCCGTCTCGGTCTCCGCCTCCGCCTCCGGCTCCGGCTCCGCCCCCGCGCACCTCGAGCGCGACCTCGTAGCGCTCCGCGCTCGCGTCGACCCAGCGCGCCGTCCCGCGCTCCTGCGCGTGCGCGTCCCCCACGAGCGGCCAGTGCTCGACCGCCCGCCGCACGACGAGGGCCACGCGGCCCGCTCCGGGTCCGTCGCCCGCGTCCGCGCCCTCGCGCCCGTCCTCGAGCTCCCCGACGAGCCGGTCCTCGAGGACCGCCGCGCGCACCCGCGCGGCGAGCGCGGGCGCGAGCCCGAGCCCGGCGGCCTCGAGGTCGGCGAGCACCTCCTCGACGTCGGCCGCGAGCGCGCTCGGGAGCGCGAACCGGTCGTGGAGGACGGGGCCCCAGTCGACGAGCGCGACGTCGGGCGGACCCGGCCGCGTCGCGAGCCAGGCCACGAGCGCGCGGAACAGCGCCGCGACCGCGGCCCCCCGGGCGGGGTCCCGCGCCATGCGGAGCGCGCGCAGCTCGACGAGCCCGAGCCGGCCGCGTCCGGGCAGGTCGGGGTTCCAGAGCTTCTCGAGGTTCACCTCGGCGCGGTGCGTGTTGCCGAACCGGTCGGCGCAGAACGGCTGGAGCGTGGCCCACAGCGCCTCGGGGCCGGGCGGCGGGCCGTGGGCGAGCAGCGCGAGCGCGAGCGGGAGCTCCTCCCACGCCTCGCGCGCGCCCTCGTCCGTGCGCGGGGACTGGCTCGACCCGCCCACGCACTCGACCGCGAACGCGTACGCGAGGGCCGGGTGCCGGTTCAGGTAGGCGAGGAGCTGGGGGAGCAGCCGCGGGTGGCGCAGGAACGGGCTCTCGAGCGGGGAGGGCCCGCCGAACGTGAGCTGCCCGCCGCCGCCCGAGTCGGACACCTCGCCCGTGTAGCGCGCGCGCCAGGGCGACAGCCCCGCCGTGGCCGCGGCGCGGTCGACCTCCTCGCGCGCGGCCAGGTAGCCCGCGAGGTCGGGCGCGGGCGCCATGTTCACCTCGACCACCCCCGGGTCCGGCGTGACCGTGAGCCAGGCCACCGCGGCGTCCGCGGGCGGCGGGAACCCGGTCCACACGAGCTCGGGCGGGGGCGCGCCGTCGCCCCCCGGGGACCCCGCCGCCGCGCGGGCCACGCGCGCGACGAGCGCGAGGAAGGCGGGGACCTCGCTCACCCGGGGCAGCTCGACGCGGAGCCGCGCCGGCCCGCCGGGCGCCGCGGGCGGCAGGTCCCCGAGGGCCACGAGGGCGACCCCGTCCGCCGCGAGGTCGTCCGCGAGCCCGGCCTCGGGCAGGGCCGCGCCGCC